>JBDTVG010000145.1:0-33754 GCA_040007395.1 Chloroflexota bacterium | reverse complement strand
TGGTAAGCTCAATTTTCGGCTAGGATCCATGAACGTCAACTAGCAATCAGGGTATTATAGTTTATCATCAACCGGGAACCCTGCAACCATTTCTTTGGTGATGAAGGTTTATAGGAGTGCAAATCGGCTGTGCTGGCGAAAAACACGATTAGACCCATTGAAGATCATGAAAAGACGATTAGTGCGCTAGTTCAAGAACGCATCCGCCAAGCCATTTTGGAAGGTACACTTCCCGCCGGGTCACGTATTGATCAGGCAAAATTAGCGACTGATCTTAAGGTGAGCCTTGTTCCAGTGCGGGAAGCCCTCAAAACGCTCGAAGCAGAAGGCTTTGTCCAGATTATTCCACGTCGTGGGGCATTTGTGACCGAAATTTCGCCGGACGACATCGAAGCCCTGTACTTCGCCCGCAAAATTCTGGAAAGCCAGACTGCCTATCATGCTGCCGAAAAACTCACGGAACAAGATCTCGCCACGCTAACTGCGCTGATGTCGCAAATGTCCGAGGCATTGGCAATACAGGATTTTCGGCGTTTCTCAGCACTTAACCGCAGCTTTCACTTTGTGATCTACAAGGCAGCCGATAACCGTTACCTCTTGAATACGATAGCCAGTCTATGGGAACTGGCGGAACGCTACCGCTATCGTTACCTGTTCATCAAGAATCGAGCAGCAATTATTCAAACAGAGCATCAGACCATTCTAGATGCGTGCTACGCTCATGATAAGGATCGTCTGCATGAGGCGATTATCTACCACATGAACCAGACGATCAGCGGCATTCGCGCTCATCTTGGTTCTGCCAATACGGAATCAGGCGACTTATGAATCCTCAGTAGGGGGCGGTACTAGTTTTTTGGTATCTTGCTTACTGTTTAACACAGGCGGTTGTAGGATTACCCCGGCGCGTCCTGCATTCCCCGGCTCAATATCCTGAAAGATAATCAGCACGTCCTCGCGTCGCGCCCCACCATGCCTCACCAACGTTTCAGTGATCTCGTGAACTACAATAGCTTTCTGTTCAGCAGTCCGTCCCGGCGACCAGTACACAATCAGGGTTGGCATAATAAATTACCTGTTTATGGGGCTACTTGTTGGACGGCGCTTGAAGGATTTCGAGCGTAATATCATCCGGGTCGAGGAAGTAACAGGTCGCGCCGCCCTTATTGATCCCAGCAGTGATGGCGTTTGGCTCCGACTTGAAGCGCACCCCCAAGCCTTTCATACGCTCATATTCAGCCCAGCAGTCTTCGACCTGAAAGGCCAGATGGGCACTGCCCGGACGGCAGGTTGCTGTGTCAGTCGGCGGGCATAGTGGGTTGACATATTGTACGAGTTCTAGCAGATGCCCAGAGCGCATTTGTGGCATCCCCTCAATCGTCAACTGCGCGACCTTGAGGTGGGCGTTTTCGTAGGCCACCAGTCGCGATGTATATTCGTTTTGCTGCTCCTGTGAGTGGACGAGCTTCATGCCAATAACGTTGGTGTAAAACTCCACTGAGCGATCAATGTCTGCAACCGTAAAACTAAAGTGCCAGTAAGAAACGAGCATAGCCACAACTTTATCCTTTCAAATTAAAAGTTTGAACAAGTTCGTTACCAATGATAACGTTTAATTCATCTCGATCCCGCCATCGACATTGAGCGTTTGTCCAGTGATATAGTCGCTCTCCGCAGAACATAAGAACGACACAGCAGCGGCAAGATCGGCAGGAGTCGCCGCCCGCTTGAGGGGAACCCCATCGATAGTCTTTTGCAACCACTGGCCTTGATCCATGCCAAAACGTTCGGCTTGCACCCGATCAATATCGCTCCACATTGGCGTAGGTACAATCCCCGGACAGACAGCGTTCACATTGATGTTGTACGGCGCAAGATAGAGGGCTGCACTTTGAGTAATGCTGATCACCGCCCACTTCGAAGCCGAGTAGTGCGCCGCATAGGGTCGCCCGCTGCGTCCGGCAATCGAGGAGAAGTTAACGATCTTACCATAGCTGCGTTCGGCGTGACCTGCTTGCTTGACAGCTTCGGGGACACGCGACACCATATACTTTGCAACGGATTGCATACAAAAGAACACTCCCCGCTGGTTAACCCGTTGCAGCCAATCCCATACATCTGGGGTCACATCGAACAAGGCCATCGTCGCATTGACTCCGGCGTTATTGACCAGAATATCGATCTGCCCGAAGTGCGACTCAACGTCCTTGACCATTTTATCGATCTGGTCGGTGTCGCCAATGTCTATTGGATAGGCCAGCGCTTCGACACCCAATTTCGAAATCTCGTGGGCGACAGTTTCGGCGTTGGCTTTATTGTATTCTGCTACGACGACATGAGCGCCCTCGGCGGCGAAGTGTTCAGCCAACCCGCGCCCAATACCTTGCCCCGATCCAGTAATGATAGCGACTTTCCCCGTGTGGCGACCCACAATTGGCACTGGAGTCATAAAGTATCAATTCCTTATTCGCTGAATAACGTTATTTAAAGTGGCAGCATAAAACGTCTCTCGTAGCCACTATATAGTCAGAATACCCTAAATCCAACCAAACCCTGAGGTTATTTACTGGTGATTAGCCACAAGTGAAAAGGGTATTGAGAAGTTCCGCCAAATGAGGCAAGGTTAAGGTATGAAACGAAACCATGCTCAAAGGCAGGACCGTGATAAGGATAACGCAAAGTGAGGGATTATCCGCATTGGTGGATGTCTGGAATGAACGGCTCCACTGCCGTGAGCGCGAAACCGTTGGCGATTTAATTGCTACGCTGCCCGCCCGGCTCAAGATAGAAACTACCTTTACCTATGCTCGTAAAACCCGCACTGTCCAAGCCGCTTTAGGTTGGCTGCGTTTATACTTACCCGATGTACCCAATCCGCTGTGGCTGCTAGCGATTCATGACGCAGACATTGACTGCAACATCGGCTTGTTTACCAATCGTCCGATTGCCATTGCCGCTCATGCCCAAGCTGTTTTTGTGACTTGGCGCGACCGCTTTGCTATTGAGCATACCTACCGCCTTGACCAAGAAGCTGGCTTGGATGTCGAAGCCCTTCACGTTCACACCATCGACCACATGCGCCGTGTCTTTTTGATGGTTTTGACCACTGCGGCTTTCTTGACCAAACTTGGCAACCGGAAGCCTTGCACTGGCTCCGTTCTCTGGGAGGAAACCCTAGTACGCTTTGCGACTTAGCTGGCTTGTACCCTCTACTTGCTGGTATTGCTGCCCTTCTTTCGACTAAGGCCATCCTTGCTTTTGTTCGCTCCAATCCGTTTCCCAGGCCCAAAGGTGCTTGTGGCTAATCACCAGATTCGAATCGCTTGCAAAATTCTTTCGGCACGAGCTTGCCACGAATAGTGCGGCGCGGCTTGCTGTGCTGCCCGACCTAAGCGATCTCGCAAAGCAGGATCTTCGTATAATCGCTTGAGGGCATCTGCCAGTGCTGCAAGATCCCCCGGAGGGACAAGCAGTGCTGTTTCGTCGTTGTGCAGCACTTCGGCGGTGGCGGGTAGATTAGTGCTGAGGATCGTCCCAGCCGTCGCCATATACTCGAACAGCTTGAGCGACGAAGCGTAGTAGCGGAAGTGTTCCGAGTCCGGCAAGGGCATCGCGCACACATCGAATGCCGCCATATAGATCGGCACGACAGGCGGCGCAACATGCCCCTGAAACAGAAATCGTTCGGTGGGCAGGCCGTGAGCAATCCAACGTTGTCGTAGAATATCCGACACTTCTTTAGGTCCACCTACCAAACACAGACTGATCGCCTGATCGGGCAAAGCCGCAATCGCATCAATCAAAGTATCGATGCCTTTGGAGAGCGACATTGTTTGCAATCTACCCGTATAACCGACAATAAAGTGATCGGCGGGCAAGCCCAATTTTGCCCGCGCCGCTTGACGATCCGGCAAATTGGCAAAGCGTTCGATCTGGAAGCCATCATGCTCAACCAGTGTATTTACCGCGCCGCGATCTTTGAGATCGGCGGCGAGTTTGGCGGTCACCGCAACTACCATGCCAACGCGCTGGACGCACCACCTTTGCAGCAGACTCCCCATCCGCGATTTCATCATCTGATGCGCTTCATAATACAGCGTGTAACGAGGTTTGATCAGGCTTAGGGCCAACAGTGTCAATATATCGCGACTGTAATAAATATCGGCAGTATCGCGCAGCAGCGATAGGATCAACATCAATGTATAGCTCAGGCTTTGCAGAGCAAACGCGATTCTGCTAAAGCGTGGGCCAAACCGAAACAGATCTATACAGGCTATGCGCCGAATCGCGAAATTGTGAGCGACCCCATAGTAGGCCCAAACATCGCTAATCGCTGCCATTTCAGGCGTATTGATGCGTTGCGCCGCGATTAGAGTCACCGCTGCGCCCGATTTGGCAAACGCTTCACACATCTGCGCGATCTGCAAGCCGTGTGCCTTTTCGGTGGGCAGTCGAATATTGGCGAGATATAGAAATTTCATGGACTTATCATCGTGATAGTTCCATAAGCGCCACCAACCGATCCATTAACCCGTTGAGGCTGTGTCCGGCGATAACCCGTTCGCGGATAGAGTATGTCATCGCTTGTCGTTCTGAGGCGTTACTCTCAAGTAAAGCAGCTAGACCCGCCGCGAGACTCTCAGTATCTTCCGGTGCGAGAATATGTAAGCGCGATGTGTACTCGCCCAACAGCGGATCGAACGCCGGATTGCTGACAACGGTTGGCGTTCCGGTGAGCATACTTTCCAATGCGGCCTTATCGAACAGCCCCGGCGGACTGAGATTCACGGCGACACTCGCCCTACGATACAAATCGCGCACTGCGTCAATCTGCAAACTGCCAGTGAATAGCACCCGATTTGTAATGCCAAGATCGGCGGCAAGCGCTTTTAAACCGTCAAGATAGCCGCGATCCTGCCCACGTGGCACGTCGCCCACGAGCGCGACATTGACTCCATTTAGCTTATCTGTTGCCAATGACCGTAGCAAACAGTCTTGCCGCTTGATCGGCATGAGACGGGCTACTTGTATGATCAAGGGCGGTTCCTCACGTGGACAAGTGGGATCGGGCGCAAAGTAGGTCGTGTCGATGCCATGACCGAGTACGCGCAGCTTATTGGTAGGCAGTGGGAAACTATCCGGCACAGCCGTTGCGATGGTCTTGCAGGCGGCTATCGCAAATCGTAGTTCGGCGTTCACATGGCGATGGACGTACCATAGCAGCATTGGCTTGTGAAACGCTATGGCGTAGGGGGCAGCCAAAAGCGCATAGCGCGGAATCATGTGGCAGAACACCACATCGACTTCACGCATGACGCGGTTCAACGCCCGATAGAATGCGCGGATCTCCTGCTGGCGGTTGTTGCCGCGCTCTTTACCCATTGACCAGACCGTGACATTGTCCGGCAGCATAGCGGGCTGTTGTTCTAGACACAAGACATGCAGATGCTCAACGCGTGCTGCCAACGCTTCAACCCAACCCATTGTAAAGGCCAACAGCGGATCAGTCGGATCGATCTTCTGGGTAAGCATCAAGACACGCACGGGGATTCTCCGGTGGCGACAGCACGCCACATAGCGACCCATTGCGCCATTAAACGTGCCTCGTCAAATTCACGTTGGACGTGTTGGCGTGCCTTTTCGCTCATCGCGCCACGCTGCGGATCGCGTAGCATCTTAGCAAGGGCTTGTGCCAACGCCACACTATCGCCAATCGGAGTGAGCAAACCGGTTTCGCCATCGTGGACAATTTCGCGTGCGCCATCGGTTGCCGTGCTAATGACAGGTAAACCACTCGCCGCCGCCTCAGTCAACACCAGTCCAAAGCCCTCATAATTGCTGGAATGTGCGTACACCGTCGCGATCTGATACAGCACTGGCAGATCAGCATGGGCAACGGCACCGGGCAAACGGACAACTTCGGTTAGTCCAAGCGACTCAACCTGTGTCAGAATATGGGTTTCGCTGACCGCACCTGCTAACACCAGATGGACTTCTGGTAATTCAGCATGGAGTTGGGCGAATGCTTCCAGCAGCAGCCTGATATTTTTAACTGGCACAACTCGACCCACCCACAGCACAACTGGGCTGTCAGTGCTCAAGTTGAGTCGCGTGCGCCATACAGCTAATTGTGCTTCGGGCATGGCTTCCAAGAAACGCCCAATATCCGGCGCAACCGGAATCACGCACACACGATCCGCGTCAATGCCCAGATGGATACAGGCCGCTTGCTCACAGTGGTTTACGACGCGCACCGCATCGGCACGCGGCAAGGTCTGACGGGCCAGCAGTTGCAGCGCCCGATGGCGGGGTCGTTCCCTCGCAAAATAGCGATTCTCAACTAGCGACGAATGATCCTGCATGATCAGCGGAACATGCAAACGGCGGCGCAGCGTCAGCCCGATAAGCGCGGTCAGGAAGGGATCTTGTGTCGCGATCAGGTCAATTGGCTGTTCGGCGGCAATCCGTAAACCTATCCGATAGCCATCTAACAGGTAATGAAGATAGCTCCGCGATTGCGTAGGATAAGCGTATAACTCATTACTAGCCAAATCCACTATATCGCTGGATCGTCGGTTGCAGATAACCACGCTCACGCGCCCAACCTGTGCGGCGTAGGCTTCATGCCGTACCCGTGAATTACCGATCTGCTGCGTCAGGATCGAGGTGTCCATACTGATCATCAAGACGTGCATCCGGCAACCTCGGTTAGCGCGGCTGTAGTCTGTTCCACAAGTGCCGACCACTCGAAGCGATCCAACCCTTGACGTGTGTTGGCAGCAAGACGCGGCTGTGTGTTGCCCTCAAAGGCTTGGCGCAGCGCAGCAATCAATGCTTCTAAATCGGGATGCTTGACCAACAGTCCGTTTACACCATCACGCACGATTTCTGGATTGCCGCCGCGTGCGCTGGCAATGACGGGCGTTCCGGCATATAGCGCTTCCAAAATTGTATGTGATAACCCCTCATAGCCGGAGTAGAGCGCCAGATAATCGGCGGCGTGCATGTACAGGGCTAACTTCTCGTGAGGGACTTTGCCCAGAAATTCAATGCGATCCGCAACGCCGCGATCTACAGCCTGTGACTGCAAGGCTGCAAACTGAGGGCCATCGCCTGCCACAATGAGCCGTACCTCCGGCACCTGCGCCAGCGCATCGATCAGCATATCGACCCCCTTCCAAGCCGTTAATCGCGCTGCCGTAACCAGATAGTGATCAGTTTGACTCCAACCAAGCTGCTGGCGAATTTCGGCGCGACTCCTTGAAGACTGATAGTCTCCCGCGTCCAGCGCATTGTAGATCACCTGAACGCGAGTCGGGTCTGCTCCCCAACCGATAACCATACGCCGCAGATAGTCGCTTGGCACAATCACGCGATCCATTGTGCGAACTTCGCGGCTGCGGCTGGCCTTGAACCACTCGACTAACGGGCTATAGCGGCGCGTCTGGAACCCATCAATATCTTCGGTAGGTGGAATCCAGCCGCGATTGACGCAGCGTTCCCACGCATAATCGCCGACGACTTTCATCACGCGGCGTGTGCGACTATCACCGGAACGCGGCAATCCCAAACTATTAAGATAAGTGAGATCCGCCCACGCGATCCCTTGACGATAGGCTTGGGCATACTGTGCCATCCGCACAGGCAGTCGCCTAAATGGGATACGAGTTAGCGGATAGGGATAACCGCTAGTCGGCGCATTGCCGTAAGCCAATGCCCGCACTTCGTGACCCCGCGCCTGAAGTTCTGGCAACAAGCGATACAGATAAGTAGCAGGCCCTCCAGAGTCAGGATGGAAAATGCCCGACGCAATGAACAGACGCATCCTGCCTACAACTTGACAATCCGGGAGCCATTAGCCCGGATATGAGCAGTCACATTGCGCGTATCGACGATTAGGCGGCTGTGTTCGACGATCCAGCCGTAATCAAATTTCGTGTGATCAGTGACGATGACGACGCAATCAGCCTCATTGAGCCATGCTTGCGTTAAGGCAACGGATTGCATGGTGCGGTTATGTTCCAGCCGAATTGAAGGCACATAGGGATCGTGATACGTCACCTCTGCACCTTTTTCTTCGAGCAGTTGGATAATATCCAGCGCTGGACTTTCGCGTACATCATCCACATCGCGTTTGTAAGCCACGCCCAGTACCGCGATCTTTGATCGGCGGATCGCCTTGGCATCATCGTTGAGCGCTTCGCCCACTTTGGTCGTGACGTAGATCGGCATTGATGTGTTGATCTCACTCGCCAGTTCGATGAAGCGGGCGGTGTAGTTGAGCGTCTTGAGTTTCCAACTGAGGTACAGCGGATCAATCGGGATGCAGTGTCCGCCGATGCCGGGGCCGGGATAAAACGGCATGAAGCCAAACGGTTTACTGGCGGCAGCCTGAATGACTTCCCATACATCAACATTCAGGCGGTTGCACATGACCGCCATCTCGTTGACCAACCCAATATTGACAGCGCGGAAGGTATTTTCCAGCAGCTTGACCATTTCTGCTGCCATCGGTGACGACACCGGAACGACTTGTTCGACAATCGCACCATAGTACAGGCGGGTCACTTCCTGACAAGCCGGCGTGACTCCGCCGATGACTTTGGGTGTATTGCGTACAGTGTAGGTCTTGTTGGCAGGATCGATGCGCTCCGGCGAGAAGGCGACGAAAATATCTTCACCGGGGGTTAGCCCGTTTCGCACTAGTCGCGGGATCAGGATTTCATCGGTTGTGCCGGGATAGGTAGTGCTTTCTAATACAATCAACATTCCGGCGTGAGCGATCTCAGCAATCGCATCGGCGGCGCTGATCACATAGGACATATCTGGGTCTTTGGTTTTACGCAGTGGAGTCGGGACGCAGATGCTGACTGCATCAATACTGCGTAGATCATCATAAGAGGTCGTGCCACGCAGTTTGCCCGATTTGACCAACGGCGCGAGTTGGGCGGTGGGAATATCGGGGATATAGCTCTGTCCACTGTTGAGCAGTGCAATTTTTTCGGTGCTAACATCCAACCCGGTCACGGTGTAGCCGGCTTCGGCAAAGGCGACGGCGAGGGGTAATCCAACGTATCCTAAACCCACGATGCCCACACGGGCGGTATGATCCGTGAGCCGACTGAGTAGCTGCTCTTTATACATAAGCCTTATGGTTGCCTACAATATTGTATTCACTCAATGCGGATCGAATTATAGCTTGGCAGCATGGCGGCGCAAACCATTGGAAATCACAGGGATATTCCAGATTAGTGAAGAATTTCGCTTTGCTGAACCGTTTTAGTACGACTTGAAAGCCTAGAGAATCATGAGTACACTGGCATATCAATGGACAGTGAGCCGCTAATTCACAATGCAAAACAGTAAAGGATAAACTTTATGCCGCGTAGGTTGCTTTTGATGCTGGGGATAGTGGTGCTGGGCTTGTTGGGTGGCTGTGGGAATCAGGATAGTCCAGTTAACGCAGTTCAATCGTATGTTGCGGGGCGGGTCGCCAGCGACACCGCCAAGTTGCAATCACTGGCTTGCAAAGATCAAGAAAGCCAAGCGTTGACCGATGCTGACTCATTCCGCTCGATGAAAGCGAGTGTAGACAGTATGACCTGCACTCAAGCAGGCGAGGATGCGCCCTACACAATTGTGGCCTGCCAAGGCAAAATTCTAACAGAGTACGCGGGCGAAACGCGCACTTGGAATCTGGCGGATCGGAACTTTAGAACCATCAAAGAAGATGGTCAGTGGAAAGTTTGCGGCTATCAAGCAGCGCCCTGACGCATAATCGTTGCAGGGTCCTTTTCTAGTAGCTGCTCTATCCAGTTCTTTATACACAGCGAACTGGATAGAGCAATTTCTGTTATGTAGATTTATCTCTCCAGCAAGACTTGCGTCCACGCTTTTACCCTGCGTTCTAAGAGATATTCTTCATTTTTAAGCACGCTCTCACCGAGTAAAAAATCAACGCTGAGTCAATGTTGAGTCAATTCAGAGAGATTCAAAACGCTAAAAGACGTGTACGCTTATTCAAAAACTATAGGAATTTCTTAGAATCGAGGTTTGCTTCATTTTTGGATCTCATTAGCCGGGCATGTCCACCATATCGCCCTCTCTTAATTACCGAACAAGGACATACAATGACTAGCCGCATTGATTTTGCACTCATTCGATCCCGCTTGGCACCTCTGTTAATCACGCTTTCTCTGGTCGTAACACTCCTGCCACAGCCTGCCAACAAAGTACAGGCTCAAGCCACTTCTGGCATCAACGACCATGCTCTACTGGCTCAGCAATATGGGGCGTTACCTCTGTCGTTTTTGCCAAACTTCGGTCAGACGAATTCGGCAGTCCGCTTCCAAGTACGCGGTGAAGGGGGGACACTGTTTTTCACCCCAGATGAAGTTGTCCTTTCGCTCTCGAACCAGACACAACCTACAACCTCTCGCGATAGGATTAATTTAATCCGCAATCAACATCGCACCAAAGTGACCACACCTGCTGCGCTGCCGACTGTCGTTCGACTACATTTCGAGGGTGCCAACACCGCCCCGACGATCACAGCGGCAGACAAACTACCGGGTATCGTCAATGAATTCATCGGCAAAGATCCGACACAATGGCACACTAATATTCCCACCTATGCAGGTATTGTCTACCAAGATCTGTATCCGGGTATTGATCTGCATTATGATGGACATGTCGGACAACTCAAAGGAACATACACTGTCGCGCCCGGTGCCGATCCTGCTTTGATCCATTGGCAATATGCAGGGGCGGCGGGAACTCACCTAAATGCCAATAACGGCGATCTGGTAATTGATCTGCCTGACGGCAAGACCTTGACCGAACAAGCGCCTATCGCATGGCAAGAGTACGCCGGACAGCGGTTGCCCGTAGCAGCACGTTATACGCAATCAAACACTGGTGAGATTGGCTTTGCACTAGACAAATATGAGACAACCTTGCCGTTGGTAATTGATCCCACACTAATCTACTCAACTTTTCTGGGTGGCATCGACGATGATCAAGCCTACGCGATTGCAGTAGACAGTAGCGGGCGTGCCTATGTCACTGGTGGCACTGACTCAACTGTTTTTCCAACGACGGGTGGGGCGCTCCAGACAACATTTGGCGGAGGATTATCCAACGTATTCGTCACTAAACTCAACCCAGCAGGTACTGCGTTAGCCTACTCAACTTATTTGGGTGGCAGTGACTTTGATCAGGGTTATGCCATTGCAGTGGACAGCAGCGGTAATGCCTATATTACCGGGGTCACGACTTCAATTGACTTTCCGACCACAGTCGGTGCGTTCCAAACGTCATATTATGCAGGCGACGATGTATTCGTCACGAAGCTCAACCCGACAGGCGATGCACTCGTCTACTCCACCCTTTTGGGGTGCGATGACGATGAAGACGGTAATGGGATCGCCGTAGACAGCAGTGGTAATGCTTATGTTACTGGGTTCACTACCTCAATCGACTTTCCGACCACGCTTGGTGCATACCAGACGACACTCAATGGAACTTCCAACGCATTCGTGACTAAGATCGCTCCGGCTGGCGATGTGCTGGTTTACTCGACTTATCTGGGCGGAACTGGTGCGGATAGTGACTATGGCATCGCGGTAGATGGTAATGGCAATGCCTATGTGACTGGCGATTCCACCTCAATTGACTTTCCGACCACACTCAATGCCTTCCAAACAGCGTTCGGGGGAGACTCCGATATAACCGTGACCAAACTCAACCCGACCGGCGATGCACTCGTCTACTCAACTTATCTGGGTGGCAGCACCTATGAAGATAGCTATGGCATTGCTTTGGATAGCGCCGGGAATACCTATGTCGTAGGGGATACTTACTCGACGGACTTTCCGACCACGCTTAATGCCTTCCAAACAATGTTCGGGGGAGGCTATGACGCATTCGTAACCAAGCTAAACCCGACAGGATCAGCATTAGCCTACTCGACCTATCTGGGCGGCAGCAATGTAGATAGCGCCGCTGGTATTCGCGTAGACAGCAGCGGTAGTGCCTATCTCACTGGATTTACTTACTCAGGTAATTTTCCCACCACGCCCAATGCGTTCCACAAGGTGAGCGCTGGATCTCTGGAAGCCTTCGTGACCAAGATAGACTCAACAGGTAATAAACTGGGATACTCAACTTTTCTCGGTGGCAGCAATCCTGATTGGGGCACTGGCATTGCCCTAGATAGCAATCGTAATGCCTATGTCGCTGGGTACACTGCCTCGATAAACTTTCCGACTACCGTCGGTGCGTTCCAGACGACATTCGGCGGCACCACTGACGCATTCGTGACCAAGCTTAATGCTAACGTGCCGTTTATCACAAGCGTTAACCATGCTACCCTGACGGTAGGCACCGTCGGCTATTTCACTATCACCGCAATGGGTTCCCCAGCGCCTACGTTCAGCGCTACGGGGTTGCCAACTTGGGCAACCTTGAACCCAACAACAGGCATCATCACTGGAAGACCTCCCAGTACTGTTGGATCACCTTTCGCCGTTACGATCACAGCCACGAACGGAGTTTTGCCCACCGCGACCCAGAGCTTTACGTTAACCGTCAATGCAGGTGTCATCGATACCGTAGGTGTCTTCCGACCTTCGGCAGCAACGTTCTATTTGCGTAACACGAATACAACGGGGCCTGCCGACATCGCAACAGCCTTTGGCGTTCCCACAGATTTACCTATAGCCGGGGACTGGAACGGTGATGGGATCGATACTGTAGGTATTTATCGACCCAGCACAGGTCAATTCTCTCTCAGGAACTCCAATACATCGGGTGCACCTGTTATCTACAGCTTTGTCCTCGGTGTGGCAGGCGATCAACCAATGGTTGGGGATTGGGATAACGATGGCATGGACGGAGTAGGTGTATTCCGTCCTTCCAATGGATTAATTTATCTCAAGAACAACCTAACGACTGGCTTTGCCGACTTCCAGATGGTGCTAGGTGTACCGGGCGATATGCCGGTGTCTGGTGACTGGAATGGCGATGGCAAGGATAGCCCCGGTGTTTATCGTCCATCGCTGACCAAGTTCTTCCTGAGCAATCAAGTGTGCAATTGCAGCGTGTTTGCTGACTACAGTGCCGCGTTAGGTGTGGCAGGCGATAGTCCCTTTGCTGGCGACTGGAATGGTGATGGCATCTCTGGCATTGGTGTATTCCGACCTTCCAATGGGTTAATTTATCTCAAGAACACACCGAGCACAGGTTTTGCCGACATCAGCCTTACCTTCGGCATTGCGAACGATCAACCCATCTCAGGACATTGGGCTGTCGGATCATCAAGCCCGTCGATTCAGGCAACGCCGAAACTCGCACCGACTTTTGTACCTTGAGATGTCTCTCCTTTACATAGTCGATATAGACAGCTCAACTAGCATGTCCCAGCTATGAATGGGATTCGGATTGCGAGCCAATCTGGATACCCTGAACTTTATCACTTGCCACTTTCTTTCGGAGTCTATCTCCCGCTAATCAGCGGGAGATAGACATTCAGTGCAACTTCAAACTAGGGTGTGGCGCGGATCTCAGTCCAAATCTGATCGTAGAGTTTAGTGGTTGCATCATCCAATGGCTTGATCCACTGAAGCTTTTCGAGGGCATCCAACTGTGGCGAAAAGGCCAGAACTTCCGGCTTAGTGAAAGGCTCCGCCGCTTTGTTGGCGCTGACATAGCCCGTGAAATTGCTGGTACGGGCCGCCGCCTGACCGTCGATGATAAAGTTAATGAAATGCTCGGCAGTGGCTTTATGCTTGGTGGTGGCAGTGATACACACGTTATCTTGGTATCTTACGCCGCCCTCTTTAGGGACGAAGTAACGCCACTCGCCTTTCGGGTTTTTGTCGCTGACCGTCTCAAGGGCGGATTTGGCGACATCGCCGTTCCATGCTTGTGAGACAGCTACTTCTTTAGGGACAAGGAGAGTCGTTGGGTAATCTGTTGCGTTGAAGGAATGGATAAATGGCAATATTTTAAGAACCGTGTCGCGAGCCTGATTCAAATGAGCCGGATCGGAGTCGTTGACTTCATAGCCGAGATAGACCAATGCTGCCGCGATCACGTCGCGCTGGTTATCCAGCAGATTGATTCCGCCATGTTCACTGTAGTATTTCGCTTGTACCGGGTCGAACAGTGCTGCCCAACTGGTTGGTGGTTTTTCCAGCGAGGCGAGATAGGCAATCCCGGTGGTACCCCACTGCCACGGAATGCAATACAGATTACCGGGGTCGTACCACGCATTCAGGTTATAGGGATCGATATTCTCGATGTTTGGAATATTAGCCTTATCGATCTTGCCAAGCAGATTTAATTCGATCATCCGGGCGACCATATAGTCGTCGGGGAAGATCACATCGTAGCCCGTTGCTCCTGCCTGAATCTTGGCAAGCAGTTCTTCGTCGGAGGCAAAATTATCGTAGTTAATCTTGACATTGTACTTGGATTGATACTCTGTTAGCAGGTCGGCATCGATGTAGTCTGCCCAATTGTAGACGTTTAGCTCTTTGTCGAGTGGCCCCTGATAGCCTGCTGTTTCGGTTGAGGCTTCCGTTGCTTCCGCCGTCGCTGAATAGGCTGTGATCAAGGTGGTGTGTGTAGGCGCAATGAACGCCACCGCTAAAATGGAAACCAACATCACTACGAGAACGATTCGCTTCATCGCACGAGACTCCTTCAACGCTTAACTCTCTAATCAATGTCCAGCCGAAGCTGTACGCTGTGAACTGCCTTGCAGTACCAGCGCGATAATGACTAACGCGCTGGAAGTTAGCAGTACCAACGTCGCAATCGCGTTAATCTCCGGCTTGAGGCCAAAACGCAGCATCGAATAAATCTTGACAGGTAAGGTGGTGTCGCCTTGCCCGCTCAAAAACGAGGTCATGACAAACTCATCGAAAGACAGCGTAAAAGACAGCAGCGCCCCGCTGAGAATCCCCGGCACCAACAGCGGCAGTGTCACCCGGCGGAAGACCAACCAAGGCGAAGCATACAGATCAGCAGCGGCTTCTTCCAGATGGGGGTCCATACTGGCTAGCCGCGCCCGCACAACAATAAAGACAATCGACACATTGGCGGCGACATGGGCGATCAGGATGGTATAACGGCTTAGCGGGATGCCCACCGCCGAGAAAAACAACAGCAGCGACAGCGCCATAACAATATCTGGGATGATTACAGGCAAGTAAAGCAGTGCGTCATAGGTAATCTTGCCGCGAAAGTTATAACGCTCCATCGCCAGCGCCCCGGCGGTACCCAACACTGTCGAGAGGATCATCGATAGTGTGGATACCCATAGCGTGACTTCCACCGCATCGCCGATCTGTTGATCGTGAAATAATTGATCGTACCAGCGCAGGCTAACGCCTTCCCACTGACCCATCTTGACGCTGCTGTTGAACGAAAATAGGATAACAATTACGATAGGCATATACAGAAAGATGAACACCATAATGCCTAAGATCGACAGGCCAAGTCGCCCACCCGACAACCCCTTTTTCTTGATGCTAAGATTAGGCTTATCGATGGCTAGCTCCACACTGGTAATTTCGGTCATTGGGAGCGCCTGCCCAATCGGAAGTACAGCACCGTTGCCGAGAGCATAAACACCATGAGGACGAAGCCAAAAGCCGCCCCGAAGGCTTTATCGCCTGTCGTGCCGATAAACTGCTGTTCAAGCAGATTGCCGATCAGGAAAACTTTGCCGCCGCCTAGCACATTTGAGACAACGTAAGTGCCTACCGCCGGAATAAAAACCAAAATCGATCCGGCAATGATGCCCGGTGTTGTCAAGGGTAGGATCACACGCCACAGCACACGACGTGGATTGGCATACAGATCATTGGCGGCATCGATTAGCGCCGGGTCGAGGTGCTCAATTGATGAATACAACGGCAGCACCATATACGGCAAATAGTCGTAGACCATGCCAAGCAGCAGCGCTCCCGGCGTATTGGTTAGCTCTAGCGGTTTGTCCATCAGGGTGAACGTATTCATCAACAGCCCGTTGAGCAGACCGTCTTTGCGAAGGATGATCAGCCATGCGTAGGTGCGTACTAGAATACTTGTCCAGAAGGGAATCATCACCAGCAATAGCAGAGCGTTACGAACTCGTTCGGGCTGGCGTGCCAACCAGAACGCGAATGGATAGCCAATGAGCAAACACAAAATGGTCGTCAGCAGGGCAATCCAGACGGTACGCAGAATGATACTGAGATATAGCAAGCCGCTGACCCCAACCGGGGAAATAATGCGGAGATAGTTATCGAGCGTCAACACGCTCAGATCAACGGTTCCTCTGGCGGTTCCGCGTCCCAAGCTAAACCCAAAAATCGCGATCAACGGGATCAAGAAAAACACACCGAGCCACAATGCACTCGGATAGATGAGCAGCACGCCTGCACTACGTGAGAGCAGTATCAGAATCAAGCCTTGCACAATGGCGAAAAAGAGCATCGGTACAAAATCATGGGCGGCGATGTAATACATAGCCCCTGCGACTAATCCCAGAACCGCCCAGAGACGCGCTGCCCGTTGAGGCCAATTTGTCTGTGGCTGCCGGATCAGTGCAATGCCAATTACTGCATCGATACTAGCCACGCCGATTAACCCGATTACGATTAGCAGCGCTGATGACAAGCTGTTCGCCCATTGTTGGACAGTAAGCTCCAGTGTGCTGGTGGCATCCCCCGGAAACAGCCATAGATGCAGCAGGAGCCCGATCCACAGGATCGCACTGACCAATAGAACGCCGCCTGCCGCACGGTCATAACGTAAACTGTAGGAGCGCACCTCGCGTAGCGCAGGATCGGATTTCACGGGCAGGGGTCGGGCAGATTTGCCGATTGCACTCATTTTGGTTTCTTACTTTGCGTTCAACTCATCGGGTCAATTGTGCGATTTTGAATGGTTGCTCTCAACCCAAGCAAGTGTTGATATTGCCAATCGCGTTCCTGGGCAGTAGCAATGTCGGCATCAGCGGAGTCAGTAGCGGCACGCACAGCCGTAACCGCATAAGCAGCGGCGTAAACAGCGTGGCTGGCAACATGAGCGGTTGCCGCTGCGTGACCAGCGGCACGAGCAGCACAACGCGCCTCTGCAACCTGGTTCGCATCACGCGCAGCGGCATGAGATGCAAACGCTGCTTTACGAGCCTCAGTCATTTTTAACTCACTGCGTACCCACGCACGCCCTGCCTCAATCGCTTTTCGAGGACGATTGTCTTCTGGATAGGTTTTCTCAAAGTAGGGTAGCACGCGCTCGGCACAGTCGATGGCCCAGATGGCTGCTGTGTTGTGGTCAGTCTTGTTGACAAGCTCATTGATTGACTTATTTAACTTATCTATGCTGGTATCTGCCAATTTTGCTTTCCCCATTTAGCACTCCTGGTAATTAATTGAGCAATCAAGTTCGTATCATCAGGTGGCCTATTTGAGCCGACAAATTGGGGCGATTGTATGACTTTGAATAGTTCTCTCAATTAGTCTCAGCTAATCTAACAACAAATGGGCGTTTTCCGCTGTCCAGTAGACCAATACCTCGTCACCTTTGGCGATATGCTGATCGTAGCGTTGACCGTAGTTTTGCATCCGCGCCACAAGCTGCGAATTATCGGTCAGTTGCAGCACATACCGCATATCGGTTCCAATGTAGATCATGTCCCTCACCGAGGCGTGCAGCACGACGCTGTATGGCTCCGATTTGAGGGTGTCTTCTAGATTGCCATTCGTGGTCGTTAATCGTGACTCGTGCTTGACCGATTGGCTCAGGGAATACAGGTTGATCTTTTCTGGGCGAATCGCGACGGTAATCTCCTGACCAACACTTACTCCGTCCGCATCCGGCGAAGCCAGCACAGGTAACTTATCATCGATTAGCACTTCGGCAACCCCATTCAGCGAGATCAGCTTGCCGTTCAGGAAATTGGTTTCACCGATAAAATCTGCGACATAGCGTGAACGCGGCGTTTCGTAGATCTCCTGTGGCGCGGCACATTGCAGCACCTTGCCGTCACGCATCACGGCGATGCTGTCCGACATAGTGAGCGCTTCTTCTTGATCGTGAGTCACGTAGATAAAGGTAATGCCTACCTGCGACTGCATTTGTTTGAGTTCGAGCTGCATCTGCTTACGCAGCTTGAGGTCGAGCGCTCCCAGTGGTTCATCCAGCAGCAGCACTGCTGGACGATTGACTAACGCCCGCGCTAGAGCGATGCGCTGCTGCTGTCCCCCCGAAAGTTGGTAGGGGCGGCGATCCGCGTAGTCCCACATGCGAACCAATTCGAGCGCTTCACGCACCCGCCGATTGGCTTCGGGGCGGGGAACGTTACGCATCTCTAGCCCAAAAGCCACGTTCTTTGCGACAGTCAGATGTGGAAAAAGCGCGTAGTTCTGGAAAACGGTGTTGACGGGGCGTTTGTAGGCGGGCATATCACCCATCGACTGCCCTTTGATGTGGAGTGTGCCTTTGGTGGGTGATTCAAAGCCCGCTATCATGCGAAGAGTGGTAGTTTTGCCGCACCCGCTAGGGCCAAGAATCGAGAAGAATTCGCCGTCTTTGATCTGTAGACAAATGTTATCGACAGCCACCGAATTGTTGAACGCTTTGGTTACGTTGTAGAGTTCAACTGCATACGTCATTTCATCCCCGTGACTCTTGAAAACCCAATAGATCCTATTAAAGAATGGGCGCGTAATATACGGTATGTTTTCATATATTGCAAGCCTTTTTTGGAGTTGTAAATAAACTCGTTACTGACATCCAGTTTTTTGTCTCAGGCAGACAATTTATCGAGGGTAGTAGATCTGACAAAATTTAACAAAAATTATCAACTCTGAAACGGGCATGAGATCCCTCGGATCACCATTCGGATTTATAATGATTGAAAGTCTCAAATCGACTCAAAAATGGTTGGTGAAAAGGTTTTACCATGGACGCTGACACACCCTCTCCTTTGGACGACAATACTACTGATAAAAATGCCACCGATGGAAAAGCGCTGTTAGACAAGCTGCAAGACAAAATGCGTGGTCTGGTCGATGACTTTGCGACAGGGGCAATCAACCGCACGCAGTTTCATGGCTTGTATGACCGCTACCAACGCCAGATCACCCAGATCACGCAGTTCGCGGCTGATCCGGCAGACCTTGATTTAGTAATGAGCAATGATCGGGAAAGTACGTTTCATATCAAAAAACGGCTGACGGCAAAGGTACTTGGGGTAAGTGTGTATAGCAACCGTAGCGGACTGCCAATTGAAACTATTGGGGAATTTGTCGTGGACTCGGCACTACTTGTACCAATGTTGAGCAGCTATCGAGCAGCGGCGCGGGAACTCTTTAGAGCAGGGATGCGTAGTACGGCAATGGAAAACGATCAGTGGTTGTGTTTTGTTCCGGGCAACTATACGACGCTGATCGCACTCTTTTCGGTAGAGCCAGCCGTCATGCAACTCGCGACTGTCGAGCAGATGCACCGCGACTTCGAGAACGCAAACAAAGCTGCGCTAGAGACAGGCAATGCCGATCCCTCTACGCTGGCTTATCCTTTTCTGAGTTTTGTACGACAAGCACATGATAAACGTTCAACAACCACAGGCACTTATCAAAACGCGGATAACCCAGAACCCAAAGACGGGGCATCATAGCACCCACCTGACCCACGCAATGCTGCGTGGGTCGGGTGAATCGCTGGCACAATTACGGACGCGGAGGCGGGCCACCGCCGGGTGGAATCGTCGGGATGCGGTTAGATGTGTTACGCATGGTACAGAGTCCTTGTTTAGCGTGCTTAGGTGGGAGGCCATGCCACCGCTGCGACGCGGGCTATCGTTTTGGTTGATAGCGCTATCAAGGATCAGTATGAAGATTGGCACAGTACGGTTGAAGGGCTTCGCGACAAAAAGCGGACAGATTTAAGACAGTATTGGGTTTCCTCACCCTTTATCCCCTGCCTCCTTTGAATCGTTTGACCTATGAGGCGTGTTTCTGGGACTCGCCAGAATCGCACAATGCTTTACAATCAAGGTATTGAGGCGTGGCGCTTGGAAAAGGGAAGCCTGCACCTATGCAAATCCGTACAATTCGCTGGCCCGACGAGCGTCAGGCCATTCTGGATCATATTCAGTTGGTTCATGGCGCAGAGGATGGTGCTCTGCTTGCCAAGTGGTATGGTACGATGCCGGGGTTCGACCCCGCCGATTGCTTTGTTATCGACAGTGACACGGATGAAACTGGCGACGGTGGCACGACTGGCGAGATCGCCGCCCACGCGATGTTGCTCCCCCGGCATATCCAGTTTGGTAAAAGTGTGCTATCGGCGGCGGAGATCGGCGTGGTCGGCACGTTAGAGGCTTATCGGCATCGTGGTTACGCTACCGCCTTGATTGACCGCGTGATCGAACGGATGGCAGAGCGTAGAGATGCCGTCGGCGTTGTATTTGGCATCCCAAACTTCTACGAACGCTGGGGCTATGAATACAGTATGGGGCTGTACCTAACCAGTTATGAATCGCTGCTCGATACCGAGTTAGCGCTCAAGGCGGGCAAATGGAATTTCGGTCACAGCCATCAGCGACGCACGGCAGCCCGACTTGGCATCAGCGGCAAGGACATTACGGTGCGCCCATTCGCGCTCAGCGATTTGCCTGCCGTCATGAGCCTCTATGCTCAAGGAGCCGTAGAAGGCCACTCGATCATGGTACGCGATGAACCGACATGGGTTTGGCAGCTAAACTACATGGAAGACATCGGACGCAGCGACCCAACCAGCTTTCTAGTCGCAGAGCATGACGGTGCAATTCTCGGTTACTTGCGGATGGTCGCCAATGCTCCCGTCAACTGGTTCCGGGCGGACTCTAGTCTATTTTCGATTATCGAATGCGAAGGTGACGATCCCGATGCAACCGAAGCACTCCTTGCTGAGGCAGCGGCCTGTGCACGTGACTTTGCAGTTGAACAGATTGGCCTATACGTTCATCCCCAATCGCGATTGATGACTCATGCGCTAGCACACGGCGCTGCCATGCGAAGTTTCACGGGTGCAGGGTTTCTAAGGCTGAACGATCTTCCCTTGCTGCTGGAAGGAATGACAGATACCCTGCACGGTCGATTGGAAGATACTGTGTTTGATAAGCATCCAATTCGCTTGCGAGTCAGTACCGAAGCCAATAGTGCGGAAATCGTTATCGGCAGCGGCGATGGTTCAGAGGAACTTGCCACACTGGAGTCGCCTGCGCCTGATCTGATGCGCCTGTTTAGTGGGTGGTATGGGCTTGGCAATCTAGTTGAAGGGAGCTACACGCTCAGGCAAGAGAAGCTCTTGAGCGTACTGTTTCCTCAGAGCGATCCGCGTGTCGGGATCGCGGATCTAATCTAACGTGATCTGAACTATCGAAGGCTATCCAAGACTTACGGAGCAGGAATCACATTTTGACAATCGTTCGACTTGCCACCCTAGCCGATACTGCCGCAGTGGTCGATCTTTACCGATCTGCCAAACCAGCGTTACCCTACGATGCCATGACACTCTATGAACGCTGGCAAGAGGGCGGCGCATGGGCGAGTATCGAGACATGCGCGGTGCATCTTAATCGCTTACTAGCAGGGTCAGGTGTGCCATTGGTCGCCGAAATCGACGGTCAGGTCTTGGCAGAGGCCGAAGTTTACGAGAGTTTTGAACCCGCGCCTTTTGGTCATAATTTGCACATTGCCGGGATTACTACCCATGCCAGCCATACCAGCGACGATCTGGCAGTGGCGCTGCTGGCCTATATCACTGAAATGGCGCGGCTGATGAAGTGTGATCGAATTACGGCGGCAGACCAAACTGCCCGTGATTTCTACTTGACCCACGGCTTTCGTCATAGCCGCGCCGGACGCGGGGTTCACATTCCTACTCAAGAAGGCCGTGCCTTCTATCAGGCAACTGAACACACGGATCGCAACCCAGATCAGGTCAAGGGCTGGCATATGCAGCTTGGGCGTTACCAGTCCAGCCGTCAGGAATGGGATAAGCTGTTTCCACAGGATTGGGCGGCAGGTATCCCAGAAGTGTTGAACATCGCCACTGCTCATATTAAGTTGACGATCACTGGTCAAAATGCTATAATCTTTTTACGTGAAACTGATCAAGTGGGGGAAGTTAATCTCGCTTTTTGGTCAGCCCGCCCTCTCACGAATCCGCTTCTGAGTACGCTCCGTGACCGTGTGTACCGTGCTGGCTACCACACCATCGTTACTTATGTGATGGAAGCCGATCTTCCGCTGCTTGGTGCAGACATACAACAAACGCCATATCATCAGGAACTCTACGAATTAGCAATTTAAGTGCTGATTGTCGGTTGCCTAATCTTTGTTCGCAAGATGCATAATCTATTTCAATTGGTAATTTATACAGATGTGACATATTTTTGACAGGTTAGTGAGGCGTTTCTAATAATTTTGTGCGATGATATGGAAAGAAGGGCACACCAATACTCTCGTAAAAGCAAAGTGCCTCAGGATGGAATGGAACCCATGCTCACATTTGTTTCTGGCTGGAAGGGTATAGACCGCGATCAGGCATTGATCAACCAACGTGACAAAACGCGGCGCGCAATCTTCTTCATGGATAATTCGACCAGTTTCCTTGACCTCGTACCCCATGCTCCCCTCATTGATCTTTATCGCACGGGTCGTCTTGATTTCAAGATCGGTAATGAGCGTGATACCCTAGTGCGCTTGAACTACGATACCGATAATGATCTGATCACTGGGGCTGTCACCAATGCTTTGCTAAATGGCGCAGATGCACAGATTATCGTTACCTACGATTCTGTCGATAAGCTCTATCGGATCTTCCCGGCGCTACGGGCGGCTGGTGCGCTGTTGGCTGCCAATGAACGGCTGGAAGCGCCTGCCGGTGATCGTGTGCTGTTTACGCGAGGCGGTTCATTCCGCTGGCCCGATAGAATTTTGGAAACCCGTACCTCGCTTCTGACAAGCGATGAAGTATTGGATGCGGGCATTGTTCCTGATGAGGATGAATTCTAAAGGATCACCTTGATCCGCAACTTACTGAGACTCGACCTGAGCGATGGTGAACGCGAAAATGCTACCGCCGCCGGGTCGTGACTCAAGCCACAGTCGCCCCCGATGAGCCTCGGCTACCAGCCGACAAAAGGCCAAGCCTAATCCTGTGCCACGTCTACGCCCCGCCTGCTTGGGAACCTGCCCATATTTTTCAAAGATACGCTGTCGGAACGCTTCTGGAACACCGGGGCCAGTGTCGGCAACCTCGAAACGGATCGTCTTTGCATCGTGGCGGTGTGCCGAAAGATGGATCTGACCATTATCTGGCGTGAACTTAATGGCATTATCGAGTAAGTTTTGCAGCGCCCGGCGGATCATGTTGCTATCCGCCATAATGATTGGCAGGTTGTCGTCTATTGAAGTGCTCACCGTGATTTTGGCAGCTTGTGCTGCGCTTGCCAGAATATTAACGACATCGCTGAACAAAACGTCCGCTTGAAGTCGGTCAAGGTTCAATATCATTTCGCCCGCTTCAAATTTGGTAATATCCAGCAGCGTATCAATCATGCTCATCAGAACGTTGCCACTGCGGGCGGCGATATTCAGGATCGTGTGTATGGTTTCTTCGGGGACATTTTCGGTCAGCAAATCTTGTACCATATCGATGCCGCCGACGATGCCTGTCAGCGGCGCTTTCAGATCGTGGATTAACAGCAGAGTCATTTCTTCGCGGGTTTCCTCAAGCTCCACCTCACTGGTTATGTCATGAATAATGGAGAGGAATCCACTGGCGCGGTCTGATTCCCAACGTAGGTTGCGACAGCGCCCTATCCTGCGCGGAGTGCCGGGCAACTCAATACGGTCATCCTGTGATCCGCTGGCAATACGAATAAGAATTTCTGGTAATGTATTCTTTTTCAAAGACCGTCCGACCAGCTCTTGAATCGGGAAGTTGAGTAACCGGGAAGCCGCAGCGTTGCCAAACAGCACCCGCCAATCGTAATCCCAAACGATAATGCCATCATCGGTGGCTTCCAAAACTGCCAGAAACCGAGCATTTACTTCTTGCATTCCGTCGAACAGTTCCGCTCCCTGAATAGCGACTGTGAGCTGATCTGCTAGCAGGGTCAACATTGCCACATCGGTCTCATCAAAGGCGTTAGGTTGGTCGCTTTCCACGTTGATCGCCCCGATCACACTGTCTCTGGAACGCATCGGCACGACCACCTCAGATTGGCTGGCGGCAAACAGCGGATTGAGGGTGAAGCGTTCATCACGCTTGACCTCATTGGCAAGGATAACCTGCCCCATCCGTACTGCCGAACCGATAACCGTTGAGTCGTCGATAGAGAGTTGCCCCGACTCTAAGATAGGCGCACCCTTCCCGGCAACGGTTGTCAGGTTCAGCAATTGTCCATCATCACTAGCAAGACCAATCGCTACGCCCGATGCATTCATTATGTTATGCGTGAGTTGCACTGCACTAGTCAGAATGGCCTGTACATTGGGGTCTTGAATGGCGCTTGTAATAATGCGCTGCATTAGTTCAGCCTGTCCGACACGGCGGCGAACAGTCTCTGTGAGCCGTATATTCTCGATAGCGATGGCGGCTTGGAATGCTACCGTTTCGAGCAAATCCACATCGTTTTGGTCGAAGGCGTTCAAGTCACCGCTTTTGAGGTCGAGTACGCCGAGCACAACGTTTTTAGAGAGGATGGGAATGGCTAGCTCTGAGCGTACATCCCCCACCACTTCGCGGAAGATGTAACGGCTATCCTGCGTTGTATCGCTGATGTTTAGCGACTGTTCATTGAGCGCAACCCAACCCATGACACTCCGTTCCGTATTGACTGGAAGTCGCCAACCGTACCAGTCGATTTTCTCGCCAGAGATCGCATAGCCGCCCTTAAGCACAATATCTTCGCCTTCGATCAGACCCGCCGAAGGAAGATAGCCCAGTACCGACTTAATATTTTGCAACAAGGTATCAATCAGTTCATCCACAGTAAGCTGTGTGTTAAACGATTGGCTTAGAGTGTTTAAGGCTTTGATCTGGCTCAGTTTATCACTATCCGCATCGCTCATGGAATCAATCACTGCCTGCGATATATTGCCTTCAAGCGCACTGGCTCCGGCAGCGATAAAGTCAGCCTCCCAGCGACGTACTTCTTCTCGTGAAACGCCAAACCTCTGAGCGACGGTTTCATAACTCAACTCATGGCGAATACATTCCAAAACGGCGTTGGTATGATCAGAGAGGGATGAAGACATGAATTCACGAGCCTTTGAGATGAATTTAAACTATCGGGAATTGGTTTTGAATTAATGAAGATAGTTAATCGTTAGCATACCATATTCCTGAAATTACTTTGTTTGAAACGAGTTTGGCTGTGAGTATAATGTACTAACTATTAATGCAATCTTTTTACTTGATACGGCGGAATCGCTTTTATTGTGAAACTATTGTGAATTTAACGACGCGCAGTCGAGATGGTAAAGTTAGTCGCGGGGTTATAAATAGTAGAATAAGATTAAAAAAAGGTAACGAAAATTATAACAATGTTTAAAACCATTCCGGCAACTGGTCGTTGAGGATCAGTAGGCGTAGTTAGATCAGTTGCCAATAGGTGAAAAATATCTGTTAGCGGAACGGCATGATATACTTTGTTTACGTAGAGAGTGTAGTAACTGGATCTCCAGAATCACAGAGCGAGATCCAGCATATAAGGTAGTGGCAACCAGCCCTATGCCCGTCCAATCTTCGATGTTTACCGAACGCGAGATGCAAGTGCTGACCGCGATCTGCGACACGCTAGCACCAACGGTGACTATATCGCCAGACGCTGATGGCTTGTTTGCACGTAAGGCTAGCGATCTCGGTGTGCCTGCTGCGGTTGCCGAAGCTATCCAGAATGTCGCGGATTCACAGAGTCCGCTGCTGATCAAACTCACCCTCCATCTATTCGATCAGCCATTAATAAACGCGGCCCTTGACGCGCCACTTAAATCGTTTTTAGAGATGACTCTGGATGAGCGTACTGCGCTGCTCGCTCGGTGGGCAAACAGTCCACTCGGCGCACAACGCCGTGCCTTTCAGGGCTTCAAAAGATTAGCGCTATTTTTCTTCTACACGCTCCTTGACAACAGCGGAGCGAACGCTAATTGGCCTGCTATCCACTATCCGGGGCCGCCGCCTGTACCTATCTCAGACGAAAAGCCTATCAAGCCGCTGCTGCTCTCAGAAGATACGATTCTTTCTGCCGATGTCGTGATTATCGGCAGTGGGGCTGGGGGCGGTGTTGTGGCGGGAGAACTAACTGCTGCGGGATTGGATGTGATCGTGCTTGAGAAGGGTGGCTACTCCGTCGAATCTGATTTCGACGGGCGAGAGCTTGCCAGCGCCCAACGGCTATTTGAGAATCAAGGCTTTCTGACGACAGACGATCTGGGCGTGGTGGTTCTGGCGGGCAGTACACTGGGCGGCGGCACAGTGATCAATTGGTGTGCCTCGTTTCGCACCCCCGAAAACGTTCTGGAAGAATGGCAGCGTGTGTACGGTGTCGATGGGTTCACTGGGCGCGACTACCAGCAGGCGCTTGATTCTGTTGCGGCACGGATCAATGTCAACACCGATGAAGGGGTCGCCAACGTTCAAAATGCGGCAATGGCACGCGGCAGCACCGTGTTGGGCTACTCTGTTGGCACAATCCCTCGAAATGTAAAGGGCTGTGAAAACTGCGGCTTTTGCAACTATGGCTGCCAGTTTGGAGCCAAGCAAAGTACGCTGCGTACCTACCTACAGGATGCCTACCAGTGTGGAGCGCGAATTCTGGTCAAGGCTAATGCAGACCGTGTACTGATCGAGCGTGGGCAAGCAGTGGGTGTCGAAGCCACTATAGAATCATCGGACGGCAAGCCGCTTCATGTAACTATTAAAGCGAAGGTGGTAGTTGTTTCGGCAGGAGCGCTGCACACACCTGCTGTACTGATGCGCTCCGGTCTGACCAACGCCCATATCGGGCGCAACTTACATTTGCACCCGACCACGCCAACCTACGGTCTGTACGATATTCCTGTGCAAGGTTGGAGCGGCGTAATGATGAGCCATTACATCTCTGAGTTTCGCGATCTGGATGGCAAGGGCTATGGCGTTACGCTTGAAACTTCCCCGATCCATCCCGGTATCGCAGCAATGGTGCTGTCGTGGGCCAACGGTGAACAGCACAAACGGGTCATGAGTCGGTTTGATACGTTAGGCAATATCATCGTCATCACGCGGGATCACGCGGGTGGGCATATTACGTTGGATAAGCGCGGCAGAACTGTCCTGCATTACACGCTCTCCCCACAAGACAGCGCTCATATGATACGTGGAATTATCGAAGCGCTACGGATTCAGGTGGCGGCGGGCGCTCAGGAAGTTTCCGCACCGCATACCAATCCGAACGTCTATTTGCCGGGGCAAAACGCGGATTTCGAAGCGTATTTGCAATCGGTTCAAGCAGCAGGATTGCATAAAAATAGCTTCGCGTTGTTGAGCGCTCACCAGATGTCCTCTTGTCGCATGGGGGCTAATCCGGCTCAAGGAGCACTCGATCCGACAGGCGAAACCTTTGAGGTTCTCAACTTGTTTGTTGCCGATGCGAGCGCATTGCCAACCGCAACTGGGGTCAACCCGATGTTAACGATTATGGGTGTCTCCCATCTGATCGCGCAGCATATTAAAGCCAAACTTGGTAAATGAATCAGCTATGAATAGTGCTGAACTGGAAAGTAAGCGAATGCAACCGTCTTCTTCTCAAGTGTCATATTTGCAGCGTATCTTACGACGCATCGGGGAACGCGAAGCCGTACCAACATGGTCGCTGCTGCTCGCCGTATTTGTTGTTGTTGCCTACGCGATCCTGTGGATTGCCGGACAAGCATTGGTCGTGACGGTCAGCGGCGGCGACTTCAGTATTCCTACATCGGGTATTTTGGTTTTTGGTGCATCGCTTGGTAGTCTGGTCAGTGCCGCTGGTGTACTCCAATGGGCGCGTCGGCGGATGGGCAAAGACTGGATCAACGGCTTGCGACTGCGCCATCCGATCAATCCGAGTGTATTTGTCATCGTCCTGACTGGACTCGGTACGGCGTGGGCTATTGACCTGATCGGTCTGCTGCTCAAGTTGAAGGGAGATCAGATTCTCCCTCCCATCCTCGACTCACTACGCGGCCCAATCACCGCCGCTTGGATTGCAGCAGCAGTTTTCGCCCTTCTGATCCAGCCATTTGCCGAGGGGTTGATTTTTTACGGGCTGCTATTCCCAGTGATAGCTCGCGATTTTGGCAACAATTGGCTTGCAGCTTTCATTGTGGCGGTAATCTATACCATCCTGAATGCAGCAATCTTCAATGTCAGTGCAGGGACATGGTTCTTACTGATCCAGCCCTTCTTAATGGCAATGGTTGTCGGGCTGATCCGCGCCTATACACAGTCCACACAATCCGCTATGATCGCGCGGGCGTTGTTCGGGCTGTTCTTTATTCTGGCGGCGTTAATCAGCGTTCGTTTCTGAACCACCTGAGCGATCTTTTGATGTTACTTTAGGTTATGCAAGTCCGAATGGCCTTCAATATTCATTGTGAATTTGCCGGAGTGCGTCTGTAATGCTACACTGAGTCAAGCTATTATTTCCCGGCGTAGTCGTCGCTGGCATGAACATAGGAGGCATCTGAATCAATGATTAAATTTGCGGCATGGCGGGGAAAGATCGCCCTCGCCTTTGCAATTGTCTTTTTTGCGCTTGGCGTGTCTGGCTGTTTCCAGACCGTAGATGCCTCTATTTCCGCCACCGCGACTTTTGAGCCAACGCTCACAGCGCCGCCCCCACCGCCTACCGATGTTCCACCACCTACCGACGTTCCTGCTGCACAGCCACAGGAACCAGCCCCAGCGGTAACTGAAACGCCCGCAGTAGTGGCGCAGAATCCAACGCTAGAGGGTAATAATGTCTTTGGCGGTGAACTGCAAGCCACACAGACAGCAGTACAGGCTATTCTCTTTGCTCAGGCGACACAGATTCTAGCCGGGGTAACGCAGACGGCGGCGTTCGAGCAGACCTCTACCGCTACCGCGCAAGGGACAGGTGGCCCGCCCGCGCCAACCGCAGCCCCGACTCAAGAGAATGGTCAGCCAGCACCTGTCCTACCTTCCGCCATTCCCAGCACACCCGTCTTGCAAGGAACGCCCGGTGAAGCGGGTTCCGGCGCAGCCGGGACGCTCTCGGCAAACTGCGTCTATACAGTAGTTGACGGGGATCGCATTTTCCGCATTGCGCTACGTTTTGGTACGGATAGCGATAGTGTGGCGCGTGCCAATGGTCTAGTGAACCCGGATCTAATCTCGGTAGACCAGAAATTGCGTATCCCAAGTTGCCGGGTTGTTGTACCAACACCGGGGCCGGGCACGCCTCAGACCGCCGCAGATCGTCCAACTGGTGGCGGGGGTCGTACTTATGTGGTTCAGGAAGGCGATACTCTATTCCGTATCGCCCTTAGCTACAATTCGCGGGTTACGTCCATTGCCCAAGCCAATGGTATTGCCAACATTAACCTGATCTTCATCGGGCAGAATTTGGTGATCCCGTAAGCGGTTCGGCAACCAGTGGCCTATAGACTCGAACGATAGACGATCAAGGGCGGCTCGACGGGCTGCCCTTGCTATTTGCGGAATGACAAGGAGTGTCGATGGCTACCGACAAGCTGACTGAAAAGACATTAAGCAGCGAGATGATTTATGATGGCAAGATCGTCCACCTGTCTGTGGATACTGTACAATTGCCCAATGGGCAAACCACACGCCGTGAAGTGGTGCGGCACAGTGGGGCGGTGGCGATTGTGCCTCTCGATGCAGAGGGTAATGTAATTCTGGTGCGCCAATATCGCCACGCTGCGAATCGCATTCTGCTTGAGATTCCGGCGGGTACACTGAATAAAGACGAAGATCCTGATGTCTGCGCCGTCCGCGAACTTCAAGAGGAGATCGGTTATAAGCCGGGTAAACTGGAAAAGATCGGCGCAATCTTTGTCGCGCCGGGGTACACAAGCGAGTTTATCCATCTGTACCTTGCAACTGATCTAAGCGAGTCACGTCTGGAACTCGACGAAGACGAGTTCATCGAGGTTTCGCGGGTGCCGTTTCAGGAAGCGATTACCTTGATCCACGTTGGTGAGATTATCGATGGCAAGAGCGTGAGTGCCTTACTGCTGGCAAAAGAACAACTCCATCTTTAAACTGTGAAAGGAATTTCTGCAATGACTGACGAATACGAAAATCCTTATATGAATGCCAAGTCGTTGGACGAATTGAAGCAAATGGAAGCGGCATTATATGATGAGGTATGGGACAAAAATAAGGTGGTGTCCAGTGGCATGGAAGACTATTATGCACACCAGATGGAACTATTCGAGGAAGCCTTTTCAACACTTTACCCAGACGATTATGACTTCCATAAACGCAACCGCCCCAAGTAAAATTGCTGCCGAAAAGTGCCGTGTTGACCGCTTAACCGCGTTATAATGACCTTATCTTGCCTTAACTGACTCACACGGAAATTAACTCAATAATGCCAACCACACATAACGACCTCGCCGAGAAGCTTATCACCGCTTGCCGTATCATGGATGGGATGCACTTGACAGAAGCCTTCGGGCAGATAAGCGCTCGGATTCCGGGTAGTAGTGATCGGAATCATGATTACACCAGCAATTGCCCCCGGTAGAGCTACGACTAAAGATCTGCTAACCATCACATTGGATGAACAGCGCGTTGCAGGCAGTGCGCCACAGGAATCAGAAACGCCGCTGCATCTGGCGATCTATCGTGCCAGACCGGATGTCGGGGCTATCTGCCGTACCTATTCGCGCTACGCAGTGATTATGGGGACTCTCAACCGGACAATCCATGTTGCACACGGTTTTGGGGGGATGCTAGGAACTGTTGTGCCAGTTCACTCCGAGAGCGATCTCGTTGTCAATGCGGCGATGGGCGATAGGGTAACTGTCTCACTGGGTAAACGTACCGCATTACTCCTGCGCGGCAATGGCGCATTAGCGGTTGGGCCAAGTATTGAACGGGCGCTTATCAACGCCGTCTACTTGGAAGAATCGGCGATGCTGCCTATTATGAGCGCGGCGTTGGATGGCCCAGTGCCCTTCGCTGGGGACGAACTCGAACGGCGGGCGCATTGGTACGAGGCCGAAGTACACCGTGCGTGGGATTATTACGCTTGGAAATTCGCCTGAGCCTGAAGCGGCTATGGTGTTGAGTTCGGGATCAAGATGGTGTATTGATAGCCATTCATATCGATCTGCTGCTGGCCTGTATAGGAGCGCTTGACCGCCGCCAACACGGGTTCTGGGTAAAAGCCTGCTCGAAAGATCACCGCGCCGAACGCCTGATCATCAATCAGTTTTACCAACGCCGATGGATCATAATGACCGTTCAAGTACAGATTGCGTAACTGCGTCGGGTTACTGACAATGGGCTTGCCTGTGTGAAAGCTAAAGGCTGCTTCTTCGCTCAGGATTGGGCGCGGATCGCCTTTCACGGCAGCCACGATTTTCCAGCCATTTGCTACATCTTGTGCCGTTGGGATCTGTCCAATCGTGGCATAACCCATTGTCCAGCCCGCCGCGTCGTAAAAGTTAGCGAATTTGGTATTCGATTGCAGGTTAAGCGCTCTCGCCAGCGGGCCAAAGATTGGGCCATCCAGTGGCATCTTGACAACGGCTAGCCCGTACAGCACAAACAATCCGCACGCAGCGATTCCAATAACTGAGGATTTAGGCCACAGGCTGAATTGTTCAGACAATCGCGACAGGGCAACTGGCAGTCGCCAGTTTCGATTCAGACAGCGAGCCGTAAACAAGCCTGCCAAAATACACATTGCCGCGATCATCGTGGAGAAATAGCTATCGCCTGCACCCCACTTGCCCGCCAATACGCCATCCACTGCCGCTGCCACGAACCAGATTGAATACAGCGACAGCCGATCAAAGTACAATTCATAGATAATATACAGCACTGCCAGCAGCAGCAGCGCTCCATGCAGACTAATAAACTGACTCAGCAAGCCCCGAAACTGACTCAGAATGTACTCGTTGACATTCGCCGTGATTGTATTGAGCCACCACTGCCCACCCGTTGCCACATTGATGATCACGAAGATCCCACCTGCTACTGCCGCGAAAATCACGCCCCACGCAATCGCACGACGTGGCACATTCAAAAACAAGTAGAGAAAAACAGCAGCGACGGTTGCAATCGCCAATTGCTTGGTATAGCCAGCCGCCAGCAAAAAGATCAACCCGATCAGTAGCAGGCGGCGTTGGCGACGCATATCGCCGCGAAAATCAATCCCTGCGATGATAACCACCGCAAGAGTCTCAAACATCACCATCAGGATATGCTGGCGGAACAGCGGGCCAATATGATATATGTAGTTAGAGGCAAGGAACGCCAGTCCACTTAACAGCGCAATCGTGCGCTGTGAGCTTGCTCGATAGACTGCATAACTGATTACTGCCGCCGTGATCAAAGTCGCCAGAAAGCCCGCTAGCCGTCCATACCAATACTGCGGCCCAAACAGCCAGACAAACGGTACAAGGATCACATGGTACAGTGGCGGATAGTTGCTGGCATAGAAGGGATAGACCTCGTTAACTCGGTACGGCGATTGGCCTTGACTTAACAGTACTGTATCATTTAACTCAAAGCCTTCCCCTTGATCGTAGTCGAAGGGGAACTGTGCCAGCGAAATCGCATAGACTACATAGACGATCAGGTGGAAGGTTAGCAAGAGGACCGCCGCGCCAATCACGAGGCGACGTACCCAGATTAGCACACGAGAAGAATCTGTTGCAGTTAAAGGCGCATCTACCGAATCAGATACCATTGAGGGATCGATGCCAAAACGAGCAATGGTGATACCTAGAATTGCCAGTGCTGCACATCCTACAAAGGCTAACCGTTGGGCGGGGCCAATGCCGCTGTGGGTGCTTGCTCGTATCAGATTCAGCGCGATAATGCCTAGTGCGGCGACAATGGCACACGCCACCAAGGTCAAGCCTAGTGTGCGCTTGCGGATTGTCCATGTGGGCGATGCTGTTGATATTGTGGGCTGGGTCGTCTGCTGCATAGCTACTCCTTGCTTGTGCGGGCGGATCATGCCGCAGACTGGCTAATTTCGCCAGCATAAAATCGCTAACGCAGCACAGGCCAAGTTAACCGCAACTATTCGGTGGGATCAGCGTAATACATAACAGAACACCAATGATACGTTTACTCACTGTCAACAGTGAGGAGTGAAAGTGGAGAAGTTCGCGATCATGACTGATTTACCTACACAGTCCCCTACCCCTGATCAATCATCAGCTAGAGAGACTGAGCCAATGGTTCGGGCAGTAAATAACCTTCAGGATCATCAGGATAGGCCAGATACTCAAGCCGGAAAACAGGCTGACAATCAGACTTCTACTGAACCTGTGTATCGCATCCCAGTTACGCCGCCACCGATGAAGCGGAGCGACTTTGGGCCAAAAGTCGATGAGATCGTGCGGGACTATGAGCAAAAGTATGGCACGTTTCGCGACGAAGAGTCGCCAAAGGTCAAGGAAAGCACGCGCAGTTTTTATGCCAAGATGAAGCCGAAGTATATTCCCGCGCCACGTAC
>JBDTVG010000144.1:0-47885 GCA_040007395.1 Chloroflexota bacterium | reverse complement strand
GTCGATTTATCATTTCCTGAGATTAACCGCTTTTTACCCTAAGCGAAAGTCCTGACCATGTGTGTTAGGTTGCTTAACTCACTTTGGATAAAGGCTTATAGGGCACTATAGTTGCGAAAGTGTCGTCTCAATCTACAAATCGGAACGGTCCTTTTCGGGCCGTTTTTGTTACAAACTCACCTTGCACACGACTTACCCCAACCGCCGCGATTCATCCCGAATTGCCCTGTCATGTCACAAAATGCGCTCGGATCTTGTCTTACCTCCAGATTGAGATGTCACTAAGTGTTCGAAAGGCGAGGCTGTGCAGATCGACCCATTTGAGGAGTACCGTTCGCTATTGTTTGCCATGGCCTATCGCATGTTGGGCAGCGCAATGGAGGCAGAAGACATCGTACAGGAGGCATATTTACGCTATCGCGCCACGCCACCTGAGTCAATTCGCACGCTCAAGAGTTTTCTGACGACGATTATCCACAACCTGTGCATCAACCATTTGAAATCGGTGCGTGAGCAGCGAGAAAACTATGTCGGCCCGTGGCTGCCAGAGCCGATCATCACGGGCGATGGCGCATCGCTGCTTTCTCCACTGCGCCAGATTACAGATCGCGAGTCGATTTCGATGGATTTTCTCATGTTGCTCGAAAGCCTATCCCCCCTGGAACGTGCTGTGTTTCTGCTAAGGAAAATTTTTGACTACGAGTACGCCGAAATCGCACAGATTACTGGACGCGACGAAGTGGCCTGCCGCCAACTGTTCAGCCGTGCGAAAAAGCATATCAGCGAACATCGTCCGCGCTTTCACGCTTCGCCGGAAGCGCACGCGAAAATGGTCAGTCGTTTCATGGAAGCCTGTATTGCGGGAGACATGGACGGCCTGATGAGTCTGCTGGCAGAGGATGTCACGGTTTGGTCGGATGGTGGGGGCAAGGTCTCAGGGGCGGCGCGTCATCCGGTTAAGGGGCGCAACACCGTGGCACGCGGCATTATTGGCAATCTGTCGCGTGCGCCGGAAGCCACTACCCTCGAGGTGATCGAGGCGAATGGTCTTCCCGCGCTGCTGATACGGGTCAAGGGGCAAATTTTCAGTGTCCTCACGCTGGAAGTGGAAGGTGATTTCATCCGTGCCATACGCAACGTCGCAAACCCTGACAAGCTGGCGCATCTCAATCTGCCACCAACGTCAAGTCAGGAGTGGAGGATAAGATCGTGACAAGAGTACTCGTCACCGGAGGAACCGGCGTATTGGGTCGTGAAATCGTCTCACGCCTGTTGGAAAAAGGCTATACCGTGCGGATCATGAGCCGCTCGCCCCGCCGCGGCACGATCAACGTGGAATGGGCGCAGGCGCAAATGCTGGCCGGAGAAGGGCTATCCGAAGCGCTGCAAGGTGTCGATGTCATTGTTCACGCGGTCACTGATACGCGTCTGGGAAAGACCGATGTTGAGATGACACGCCATCTGCTGGAAAAGGTGAAGGTAACTGGGGTTGGGTATTTCCTGTATATCTCGATTGTCGGCACTGACAAGACACAATTCGCCTACCATAAAATCAAAGTCGCCTGCGAGGAAATGGTGCGTGACAGCGGTATTCCCTACGCCAACCTGCGCTTTGCCCAATTTCACGAATTTATCGACATGATCCTATACACGTTAACGCGCCTGCCGATTGGATTCGTGCCGATGGACTGGAAATCGCAGCCGATGGATGCTGGCGAGGCAGCCGATCAGGTAGTGCGGGTAGTGGGCGAGAAGCCGCTTGGACTGCTGCCAGACGTGGCGGGGCCAGAAGTGCTGACGATGAAAGAGATGCTGCGCGAATGGCAGCAGGCGCGAGGCAGTCACACGCTCGTTCTGCCTTTGCCTGTGCTGAGCAGTTTATCCTCCGCCTCACGGCGTGGACTCCTCACTTCCCCTACCGCGCATGTTGGGAAGATGACATGGGCGCAGTGGCTTGAACGCCGCTACAGCCATGCGCGGCAAACGGGCGAAAAGATTGGCCCCGTTTATTCGTTAAGAGGATAGGCACAATGACCAAACAAAAACCGATGCAGAATCCGTTTGTGCGTTGTGCTGGTCGCCGTTCTATACAATTTCGGGGAACTGCTTATGCAAGTCAGACAGACCAATTGAGGAAAGGTGGATCGAATTATGGATACCGCAATCACAGTCATTCAGGTTTTACTGGTAGTTGGTTTCACCATCGGCGGATTGGCCCAACTCACCGTACCCTACGCAAGATACACCCAACTGCCTGCCCAAGGATGGGCAAATGATTTTAAGCCGTGGCATGTTAAGCTGATTGGTTTCCTTAAAGTGTGCGCGACTGTTGGCATGATCGCTTCGCTGTTTCTGCCGTCCCTGAAGATGCTCACGCCACCAGCAGCGGTCGGGATCGCGTTGGTGATGGCTGGAGCAATGGCTACACATCTTCGTCGTGAGGAATACGTTAACGTGGTCGGCAATCTGGTGTTTCTTGGGTTCGCACTGTTTGTTGCCTACGGCAGGTTGGTTGGATTTGCAGCGTAGTGCTGTATCCAGTACATTAACAGACCTTTGTGGGGAGAGTCCCGGACTCTCCCCTACAGGAAATCAAATCATTTACTGGGCGAAACCCTTAGCCAGATGACCATAAATGAGGAAAACGGTAGCAATGGCACAGAATTGTACGCCAGTCCTATCGCAGTCTAATCCTAATTGCGAAAATCGCTTGTGTACAAATTTTGCCTCGGTGGCAAAAATCAGCTATTGGGCGGCTACAGGCACGCTTTCCAGATGTGCCGCCATTTCAGCGAGACGAGAGGCATAGCCCCATTCGTTATCGTACCACGCTGCAACCGAGACCAACGTTCCACCCATCACTTGAATCAGCGGCAGGTCGATAATTGACGAATGCGAATCGGCTACGATGCGTGACGAAGCCCATTCTCCGGTCAATGTATCCATAATGCCATGCAGCGGCGCGACACTCGCAGCTTTTGTAAACAAATCGCGGAGTTCCTCGGCAGTCGTCGCTCGGTTAACCACAGCATTCACTTCAGCGATACTGCCTGTCCGCGTCGGGACACGATACGCCTTTCCGGTGATCTTCAAATCTTTCCAGATGAATAGTAACGCCTTCGCTGCCCCAGACGACGATGGAATGATGTTTTCGGCAGCCGCCCATGAATCACGGAAGTCTTTCATCGGTTGGTCAGTCAACGACTGCGTGTTGGTGTAGGAATGTACCGTTGAGAAGAAGGCCGATTGGACTCCCAGATTTTCCAGAAGGATTTTGACAACCGGAGCCAACGCATTGGTCGTGCAACTGCCCATGCTAATAATGTGATGGTTCTGCGGATCGTACTGCTCCAGATTGATGCCGGGCAGCAGTACAGCATCACAGTCTTGCAGCGACTTACTCACGGCACTGATTAGCACACGTTTAGCGCCGTGATCCAGATGCGCTTGCGCCCCAGCGCGAACCGTCGCCCGTCCGGTGCAATCAATCACAAGGTCAACGCCTAATGCGCCCCAATCGGGCAGTTCTTGGCTGGTGTTGTGGTAGGCAATTTCGCGCCCGCCGATAACGAACCCTTTGTCGGTGGCTTCGACTTTTTCATGCCAGCGCCCATAGTTGGTATCCACCTCGAATAGTGCTGCTAACGATGGAATGTCCCGGATGTCTGAGATCGATATAGGGGAAAATAAGTTGTTTTTGAGCGCGACTTTTAATGCCGAACGCCCGATTCGTCCAAATCCGTGAATAGCGATATTAGCCACGATTACACTCCTTTTGATGACTTTCCGATTGTAGACTTTCCGATTGTAGAATAAACGGCGTTACATTGGAGATTACCCGGCAATACTCACATCGGCTCTCACTTGGCAGCATGAGCCGATCATTGAAACGCAAAAATTTGACCTTAGGCAACCGGATTGGGGATCGGTTCAAGTCGGTTGAGAGTTGGTATAGGTACGATTTAACCCAGCCCTGAATGTGCCGAGCAATTTCATAGATTATAGCAAAACGTTACCCGACTTGCTCAGTAGCAATCACTTTGGTAATGGCTGACCACTCATCCAAGGACAGCGTTTCGGCGCGGCGGGTAGGGTCTACGTTGGCAGTTTCGAGCAGTGCGCCTGCCTGCGGGTGCGACAGCCCCAACCCGGACCCAAGCGCGTTTTTGAGTTGTTTGCGCTTTTGACTGAACCCAGCGCGAACGACTTTGAAAAACAAGGCTTCGTCGGCTACATCGACAGGCGGGCGGTCATATAAGGTAATTTCGACAACTGCGGAAGCGACATCGGGGCGAGGCCAGAACGCCGCCGGGTTAAGGCGGGTCACGATACGTGGACACCCATAGAACAGCACACTCACTGCCAATAAACTCATATCGCCGGGGCCAGCGACCAGCCGTTCCGCGACCTCTTGCTGCACAGTAATAACCAACCGCTTCGGCTTATGCTCAACTTCTAGAATATGCCGTAGAATGGCGCTGGTAATGTAGTATGGCAGATTGCCTACCACCACATAATCCTGATCGCCCACTAGCTGTTCAACGTTCGTATCGAGAATATCGGCCTGCACCAGTTCGACGTTGGGAAAGTCACGCAGTTGATGCTCAAGCACAGGGATCAACCGATTGTCGATTTCGACGGCAATGACACGGGCAGCACTTTGGGCGAGATACACCGTTAGTGCGCCTGTGCCGGGGCCAATCTCCAGCACGGTGTCTTCGGGCAGCAATTGAGCGGTACTCACTATTTTTTCGAGCGCACTCGGATCATGCAAAAAATTTTGACCCAGACTTTTTTTCGGATCGAGACTGAAAGTATCCATCAAATATTTGGGATTCATTTGCTCAACTTGATCCTTCCGGGAGTAATGGTACCTGTTCGGGGGGTGGAGCCGGCGGCAGCAAGTACACGTCTACCGTTGTGCTCCATTCTTGATAATCCTCATCACTGTAGCCCAAATCGATCATCAGGCCGCGCACCCCGCCGCCAATATCGGCGGCAACGGCAGACCCATAACCGGGAATATACAGCGTCGTGCCAAGCGGAATAACAGTCGGATCTACGGCGACAAGGCCTTTGTGCAAGCGTTGCCCAGTCGAGGTAAGGCCATAGGTTGGGTCGTCAGCGGCTTTACCTGTTGACGCGGGCTTGTAGGACACTGCGCGGACTTTGATCACGCGCCAATAGTGCAGCGTCCCGTCAGGCGTGTCGAGTGTTTTGAGCGTCGGCAAAGTGCCTACTGCAATAATCTCATCGCGGGTGGGCTGCGTAATAACCTCTTGTGGCGTAGAACGGCTCACTTCGAGACCATCCTCGCGCCGAATATGGACACGTCGTTCCTGTATGCCGACAGTCCCTTCTTGGATCACTCGGCGTTGATCGAGTGCCAGTGTAGGATCGGGCTGCAATACTCGTTTGAAGTTGATAGGCGAGCGTTCGATTGACTCCTCTTCAGACACCCGCACAACCCGAATTTCCATCCCCGCTTTGACGGGTATGGCTGCATCCGGTATCACATAATCGAGACCAACCAATGCTGTGCCAGTTTCGGCAAGCACCGCACCCACCGTTGTGCCATGCGTGCGTGTGACTAAGGTGCGACCATCGATCAAAATGGTGACAGGAATTGAACTACGCACAGTAATTAAGCTATTGTCAGGAATGGGGGCACCGGAGGCAGGTTCAATGGAGTCAGCCAGATATAGTTTCAGATGGGCATCGGATAACACCTCCCCGACAGTGCGCCGTGCAGTATTAATGGTTTGCACTGAACCGTTGTTGTCAAGCCGAACAGATCGAGCGCGGGTAATCACAATATGGTGCGGCGTAGCAGGATATGGCGCGGCCTTGAGGGCTTCATTATCGACCAGCACAAGATCGTCAGCACCGAGGCTGATCTTGGCCTCGTTAAGAATTTCTCGTGGATCTTTCATCCGGGTATACAACTGGTGGCGCTGTCCATCAACATCCACTATCAATAGAGACGCACGGTTAATGGTAACTACCATTTTATTACGAATCGCTGAATCGAGTGCAGGTGAAATAACATCCTGCGGATTAAGCGGCACTTGTAACTCTGCCAGTAAGGCAGCCACGGTGGTTTGGTGAGTTCGTGCATCAGACCGATTATCATCAATAAGCACGGTAACAGTGGTGGCAGTCAGAACATAAAAACCGCCAATAAGGACTGTACTCAATCCAATAATAAGTACAACGAGCAGCCCTAGAGGATTGGTGGGCAGTCCAGATCGCCGCCTGAAGCCCATGGTAGGGGAAACGCGAACCCGGATACGGGAACGTGACCGGGGCGATAAATCCACGAACGCACACCTCTCAAAAGCTCTGGGTTTGTCGGCAAAGCGGAGGAGACCGGGCACCCCTACAACACCCAGGGGGATTTCCTTAGCGGTGCTTCCTTTCGGACCTGGCGCGGTTCGGAAGCCCTGCCGTGCAGGACCCGGCCTCATCCGCTTTGCTGACAAACCCACCGAACGGGTTTTCCGTCACCAACAAATAGTGAAATAACCTTACCACTCGCGGGTATAAGTCTTCACTAATTTTTGCGCTTCTGAGTAGATCTGGATAGTAAATTACCAGACCTTGAGACTAAACATAACTCACAACACATAAATATGCAAACTCAACGGGCGACTTGGGCTGGGCGCGTGCAAAGCCGTTGTCCTTACCCTAAATGACAAACCCTACGCCGTACCCGCACTACGTAGAGAGGGACTTGAAACCAGTCTACTTTCGGTAGGGAGTGAGGTAAATTCATGAATACTATTGATTTTGCACACGCCCTGAGTTTCACACCTAACCCTATAACAATGTCGCACAGCGGGTGGTATACTTGTTCTAGTTGGTGTACCCTACTCCGATAGACAATCTTGCAGTGATACCGTTGCAAGGCCAAGTTATCTGGGGAATGGTTGCTGGATATGGGGAGGAAATGCCGATATGGTGGAGTCCGCTGAAGCTCACATTCTGGAGCAGTTAGCCGGGGCAATCCGTAAGCAGGCCGACGACGGTTTAGAACGGTTGGATGTAGACCAGTTCATAGAACTCGCTCCTTGGAGCCGCCGACAGACTGAACGCCGTTTCCGTGATAAATACCTGACCAGTCCGGCTCGCTACTTTCGTGACTGCCAGTGGGATTGTGCGCGGCGGCTGTTGATGGAAGGCACAGATGTCCTGTCGGCTTCCACACGGTCTGGCTTTGCCAGCCCCGGTCGCTTGCACGATGCGGTTGTTGCCCGTTCTGGCCTGACACCCGGCGAAGTTCGCCGTCGTGGGGCAGGTGTCCATATTGACTTTGGGTTCTTTGAAACGCAAGTTGGTATTGTTCTGATGGCGGCGACTAGGCGTGGTATGTCTTCGCTGCGGATTTGCGGTGCTAACCCCTCTGCCGACAGGCTTGCTGAGGAGGTTTCTCTCCTCCGCAGCGATTATCCGCAAGCGGATCTTGACGAAAACCCAGAAGCTGTGCAAGTATATGCCAACCAACTCGTCACTTATCTGGACACGCGAACTGGTGCAGACTTTTGCCCGCCGCTGGACATTCTCGAAGGGACGACCTTCCAGCGTGAGGTCTGGGCGGAACTTCAAAAGGTCGAACCGGGCGAAACGATCACGTATTCAGAGCTAGCTGCCCGCATTGGCAAGCCCCATGCGGTAAGGGCAGTGGCTAACGCCTGCTCCCATAACCAGTTAGCAATCGCCATCCCTTGTCACCGTGCCATCCGGCAGGACGGGACTTTGGCAGGCTACAAATGGGGAATCGAGTGGAAGCAGCGGCTGCTGTGTATTGAAGCGGAAATGCGCGAACGGCGACAAACTCCTGTATTTTCTTAACGCATCTTCATAAATTGTGATTATAATTGGTAGCAGCGTTAGGATATAGGCTGCAACTCATAGGAAACTCAAGCGTGCCAGTTGTCTCACAATGGGCTAACACCGAAAAAACAATAATCTACCTCCTGTACGAAAAGCCGTGGGATTGGGAAGCGTTCGCGGCGGCAGTCGCACAAATCAACACCTTGATAGATACCGTTTCTCATCCGGTGGATATGATCATCGTAATTCATGGTGGTGTGCCACTTAACCTTAGCGCGTGGCGTATGCGTGGCATCATCCGCGACTTTCACCACAACATTCGGTCAACCGCGTTAGTTGGAGCCAACGATTTTCTCCGCCAGACGATTACTGCTTTCATGCGAGTACTAGGGCGAGGAAATAGCGCTTTTTTCTTTGCCGCTACTCTTGAAGATGCTCTCACGGAATTGGCTAAACGTGCCGCCGTGTTGCGGGTTGCCGTGTAATTCTTCATCCCCATTAGGTTATTGAAAACATATGCTACACAAGCGACAGGGCAGATTTTTAACCAAAATATCTTTATCCTATCTTTTGCAGATAATTTTAGCGATGGCTTTGCTCGCTTTGTTACTTATATTCCCCCCTTCCCTGTGGGCGCAAGATAAGCTTGAGACAATTGGCCCAAACAATATTGCTCAATTAGAAACGCTTGCTGTGTTGGGACAAGGTTCCCTCACGGATGTGGCGTGGTCATCTGACGGGAAACTTATTGCCGCAAGCAGTTCGCTGGGAGTATGGGTTTATGATGCCCAAAGGTTTTCTCAAAAACCTTTGCTGCTTCAAGGCCAACCCAGTGCTTATTTTATGAAGGTAGCGTTCAGTCCAGATGGCAGTTTGCTTGCTGCAAGCGACACACTATCTACAACGCATGTCTGGAAAATAAACGTATTGCACACGGGAATGCCAGAAGAGGGAACCCTGACAGCACCCAATTCGTGGTCTTCTGGGAGTGTGGCTTTCAGCCCAGATGGAACACTTCTTGCCCACGACAATCAACATAGTGAAGGTTCTCGAATCTATTTCTGGAACACAAAAACAAAGCAGGAATTGCCTTTCTTTCAAGGTACGGATGCCCGTGATATTGCCTTTAGTCCAGATGGTAAACTGCTAGCGGAAGCTGATTTCGGTGGGTATGCCCAACTATGGGCTGTTCAAACCGGAAAGCAGCTTGCCGAATTGCCTGCGGCAGGCACCGGGGTTTTCAAAGTGGCTTTCAGTCCTGATAGCAAGCTGCTAGCGACTGAGGGCGATAGCATGGTGCGGCTATGGAATATAGAAGATGTGCTTCGCCAAGCAAAAGTTAATCCTCGCATCCCTGACCCAAGGGGAGCCGTTTTCTATGGCAATGAAGCGTTGGCTTTTAGCCCAAACGGTAAGTTCATCCTGTCAGGCAATACCAATGGTGGCATAAATGTGTGGCCTATTGTTGACGCTCTGAAGCATACTGACCTAGAATTGGATTCTTCCAAACCGCCCTACCCCACGCATATCGGTGATAGACAAGCCCACACGACCGCGTTAGCTTTTAACCCTGATGGCTCGCGACTTGTAACGATAGACAACCTGAACACGGTACGTATATGGGCGCTTGGAAGTGGTGCGGAACTGGCTCAGCAAAGTCAAGGACATAGCGGTTCTGTCCTTAGTGTTGCATTTAACCCAGATACCACACTGCTTGCATCCGGCGGAACCGACCGTTCCATTCGGCTCTGGGATGTTGCCACTTATAAACAACTTACTGTCTTTAAAAGCACATCATCTATTCGTTCCTTGGCGTTTAGTCCCGATGGAAAATTACTCGCTGCGGCTGGGGATGACCTTGAAATCTGGAATGTATCAGCCCAAAAATTGTGGTGGCGATCTAAACGAACGAAACACGCTGAGGTAGCCAGCCTTAGCTTCAGTCCTGATGGACAAACGTTGTTCGTGGCAGATGGAACCTTGACAGTTTGGAGTACCCATACTGGCAAGCAATTGGCGCTGATACAAGGCAAAAGTTGTTTCTCTTTGACTAGTTGGCACACGACACTCGCGTGTGAAAGCCAACAACGAGGAGCCATTCAATTATGGGATATTTCTTCTTCATTGCTGCTTACTAAAGGCACGCTTTATTCACCCAACAACCCATCAATCACGTTTAGGTCTCACAGTGCTTTGGCCTTTATTGATGGCGGCACATTATTGGAAGTTCTCGCCAGCCAACAAGGTCACGACCCGGCCCACTGGCTTGTACGCAAGTGGAATGTTAGAGATCTCAACCTGATGAGCGACATCAAAGCGGATGATACTCAGGCGCAATGGGATGGTTCTTGGATGGTATTCAACCCAGACGGAACACTATTTGTAACAAACGCTGCTGTGCCGAACTTCGCTGTTATGTACGTTCACTCCATGCAAACTGGAAAACTGCTGCACATTTTACTTGGTCATACCAATCCCATCAACGGCATGGCATTTAGTACTGATGGTAGACTATTGGTCTCCGCTAGTGATGATAATACGGTGCGTCTATGGGGAGTACGACAGCCGTAGGCCACACCGTGTGGAAAATAGGTAGTAAATAGCCTTACCTGATAACGTGGCTTCTTGGTACAGACGGCTTCACTGAAGTTGTAGAAATATAATCAATCTTCGCCTGCTTCTTGCCACTCAGATATTTTCTCAAAACTCGTAAATGTTCTTCACCCTGCCTTCACTACGAAATAGCAGAGTCGTGGTTGGGGCCGAGGAAAATAACTTTGCAGGCTAGCATCAGGCGGTGCAATTTGTTAGACTGATGCATTCTATACGTGTTCGTTTGCTTACGCAGGATTCACACGATGCACTACTATTTTTTGGCAAATACTGGTTGAGTATAAAATTTAGCGTGAAGATTGGTGGCCTAATGTTGAGGTTGTATGCCTAGCAAAGTGCGTATTGTTACGGATAGTTCTGCTCACTTCACCGACCCCACCTTCGTCCAACGCCATAACATTACTGTTGTTCCTCTCAAAATCCAGATTGGCGCTCAGGTCTACCGCGAAGGGATCGATCTTGAGGCAGACGGCTTTTTTCGCAAGGTGAATGAAACCAAAACCACTCCGACGCTGCTTCCGCCGAGCGTCGAACAATTCGCGGAGATCTACGCGAAACTGAATCGTGAGACGGATCGTGTACTGTCTTTGCATTTATCGCGGCTGATGCACTCAACGTGGATGAACGCCAAAGCCGCCACCCAAACCCTATTGGGTCGCTGCGAAATTGCGGTACTCGATTCGCAAACGGCATCGATTGGGTTGGCGCTGCTCGTTGAGTTTGCTGCCAAAATGGCAGAACAAACCGACTCGCTCGACGAAATTGTGCGGGCAGTACGCGCCATGACCGCCCGTATCTACGCAATTTTCTATGTTGACTCGCTGGACTATCTGTATCGGGGTGGGCTGGTCAGTGAGTCGCAAGCTATTCTCGGCGGGATGCTCGGCATCAAGCCCTTCCTAACGATTGAGGAAGGCGAACTCATTACGATGGAAAAAGTGCGAACGAAGCTACAAGCCATCGATAAATTGATCGAGTTTGTCACAGAATTTGCTTCAGTAGATCAGCTTGTGATCCTTCAGAATACAACGCACCATAGCGAACAGACCCGCGCCTTGCTCGAACGGTTGGCGCTGGAATTTTCGGCGCGGGCGTTTCCGATTGTGGTCTATAAGCCGTCGCTTGGCACGTTTATCGGCCCTGACGCGATGGGGATTATCGTGTGTGAGAGCGAAGGCGAAGCCTATGATGACTACCCAGAGGACGATCTATAATGAGTGTGCGGGTCAAGATTGTTGCCGATAGCACTTGCGATTTGCCGCCGGAGTGGGTCGCCCGTTGGGATATTCGCCTGCTGTACCCCTATGTCAACTTTGACGACGAAAGCTTTATTGATGACGGGAAAGCCTTGCCCAAGTCGGAATTCTATAAGCGGTTGGCAGCGGGTAAAGGGCTGCCCAAAACGGCAGCTTTTGCGCCCGGAACCGCCCAAGAAGTGATCGCGCAGCAGTTAGAGACAGCCGAACATGTGGTCGCTTTTGCAGTGGCATCTCACCTAAGCAGCATCTATAATACAATAAGACTCGCCGCTGAACATTTCGATCCGGCACGGGTTACGGTTATCGACAGCGGGCAGGTAACGATGAGCATGGGCTGGATAGTGATAGCGGCTGCCGAGGCTGCCGAACGTGGCGCGGGGCCAGAAGAAGTGATTGCCGCTGCGACCAGTGCACAACAGCGCGTCAAGCTCTATGCCGCCATTGATACGCTTGAATATCTGCGGCGCAGTGGGCGAGTAAGTACTTTGGTCGCAAGTATCGGCACCCTATTACAAATCAAGCCGATCATCGAGGTTAAAGAGGGAGTCGTTACCACCCTACAACGCACCCGCACCATGAACAAAGCGGTTCAGAGCATTGTCGATCTGGCGCACGCTCAAGCTCCATTGGAACGGTTAGCCGTACTGCACGCCAACGATGCAGAGAGCGCTAAGGCATTATTGGCTCGCTTGCAGGATATTGCTCCGGCGGATTCGATTATTGCAGACATCACAACGGCTCTCGGTACGCATGTCGGGCCGAACGCACTGGGAATTTCAACCGTCAGAAAATAGTGTAAAATAACACAAAGTCACAAACATGCCATCAGCACTTGAGACACTGGTCAAGATCTTAAAGTTAGAGCAGAACACGGGCTACGAAGACAAAGCCGTTATTGGTGGGTTAAAGTCATTTGCAGCGCATTGGGCGGCTGAAGCCCATACACAAGCCAAGAAACCCGAACACCATTTGCTGATCGAGGAATTGGTTGGCCTGCTAAATGCTTATGCGGATAACGGTTCGTCAGACGAGCGCCACGAAGCGATCAAGCACATTTTAGGACGCATCACGGGACGCATCCCGCCCCCTGCGGGGATCGCGCCGCGTGCCATCGAAACGCCGTTGCCGCCTGCTGCGCCCACCCCGCCGCCACGTCCACCGCGTCGCGATGAACCGCGTCCGCAGCGTCAAGATTCTGAGCCGCCGCCGAAGCGAGATCAGCGGGATCGAATACCGCCGCCTGTCGTTGAGGCCGCCAAACCCGCCCCTATAGACATGCCAGTGAAAGAACGGGACAGCGAAACTGAACGGTACACAAACCGTGAGCCTGCTTCCGAAATCGAAGTACTAGACGCTCCACGCCAGCAGCCTGCCCGACCCAGCCGCCAATCGCGCAAGCGTGGATCGCGGGATATGCGCCGCGATGCGGATACCCTACGGGCGATCAAAGGGTCAGTCTCTTCGGTTATCGGTGTTGGACCAAAAACGGCGGAAACACTGGAACAACTCGGCGTAACAACCGTTGAAGATTTGCTATATCTTTTTCCGCGCCGCTATGACGACTACACCCAACTGCTGCCACTCAGCCGCGTGCGCCCCGGTCAAACGCTGACCGTGATTGGTACAGTGCGGAACAACGTCGTGATCAAAGGCAAGCGCAACATCGACATTCTGAATGTCACGATTGACGATGGCACCGGCGTTTTGACGGCGAGCTTCTTCGGGCAACCGTACTTACGCAGCAAACTCGAACGTGGCTTGCAGGTTGTCTTTAGCGGAAAAACCGATCTATTCCGGGGTCAAGTTACCATGAGCAATCCTGAATGGGAACTGCTCGAACGTGAAGCACTGCATACGCGGGCCATTGTCCCTGTTTACCCGTTGACCAAAGGGCTTTCGGCGCATAACATGCGTAAGTTTGCCCGCGCCGCCATTGAGCAATGGGCGAATCAGTTGCCGGACTACATGCCCGACGCGGTACTGGAACGCACCGATTTACCCGAACTCGGTTGGGCAATTCAGCAAGTCCACTTCCCGACTTCGATGGAGACATTGGAAACCGCCCGCCGCCGTTTGGCCTTCGATGAGCTGATCCTTTTGCAACTGGGCGTGCTGCGGAATCGCCGTGAATGGCAGGCCGCCCCTTGTGACAGTATCGCAGTAGACGATGCCTGGTTAGACTCGGTAATCACGACACTGCCCTATACCTTGACCGGGGCGCAAAGTCGCGCTGTGCAGGCGATTCGCGAGGACATGGCGAAAACTGTCCCGACCAACCGCTTGTTGCAAGGCGATGTTGGGGCGGGTAAAACGGTGGTAGCGGCGCTAGCAATGGCTATCGCTGTCGCCAACGAGCATCAGGCCGCGCTGATGGCTCCCACAAGTATTCTGGCAGAGCAGCATTATCGGGGTATTAGTCGTTTGTTTGAGGCCATGCCGGGTGGCGATGCCGTCAATATCAAGCTGCTGACCGGAGCGACCTCTGCTCAGGAACGTGCTGACATCCTATGGGGATTGGGCGAAGGCAGTATCCATATCGTGATTGGCACGCACGCCCTGCTCGAAGATACCGTCAACTTTGCGCGGCTTGGCTTTGCGGTCATCGACGAACAACATCGTTTCGGTGTGGAACAGCGTGGCAGATTGCGGAACAAAGGCCAGAATCCCCATCTGTTGATCATGACAGCGACCCCGATCCCGCGCACGTTGGCGTTAACGATGTACGCCGATCTCGACCTGACAATACTGGATGAGATGCCGCCGGGTCGTGTGCCTATCGAAACAAAAATTGTATATCCCACCGAGCGTGAACGTGCTTACAGCTTCATCGACGCGCAGATTAGCCGGGGACGGCAAGCGTTTATCGTCTATCCGCTGGTTGAGGCTTCGGAGAACGAAACGCTCTCCGAGGTACGCTCCGCTGTTGAGGAATTCGAGCGCTTGCAAAATGAAGTTTTCGCCAAGTATCGGCTAGGGCTTTTGCATGGACGCATGACTCCGGCGGAAAAAGATACGATGATGAATGCCTTTAGTCAGGGCGAAACGCAAGTGCTCGTCGCCACTTCGGTGATCGAAGTGGGGATCGATGTGCCGAATGCCAGCGTCATGCTCATCGAAGGGGCTAACCGCTTCGGGCTGGCGCAGCTTCACCAGTTCCGGGGGCGTGTGGGACGGGGCGATCATCAGTCGTACTGTTTGCTGGTTGCCGACAAGATCGATGACGATAACGCCCGCTTGAACGCGATGGAAGCCACCGACGACGGTTTCAAGTTGGCTGAGATCGACTGGGAAATGCGCGGTTGTGGCGAACTGCTGGGGATGCGACAAAGCGGCGGCACGGCGCGACTAGGTGAATATATGGACCCGCGTTTGGTGCAGGATGCTCAATTTGAGGCACGCACGCTCTACGAAGAAGACCCGGATCTCGTACTGCCACAACATGCCGCCTTGCGTGAAACGCTGCATCAACGCTATGGCAAACATAGTAACGCCGACGTAAGCTGACCTGAGCGCAAACGCATCACCTCAACCTCGCCGCGTTTGGCGAGGTTGAGGTGCATTGGCCCCAATACCGCTACCAATTAGTGCGTATTGTCGGGACGCATGATGTCTACATGGATCGCTGGACGGCGGGCGGCAGTCTCCGAGAAGAACCGATCTACGCCTAGTCCAGTCAGGTCATATTGCGAATGACCATCGATAGCCAGTTCCGCCATGATCTCCCCGACCAACGCCGCGAACTTATAGCCATGTCCCGCCATATTCGCCATCGAAATATCGGGGTGCTGTGGATGCAGCGATAGCACAAAATGTTCATCAGGCGGGAAGTCATAGAGGCACGATGCCACATCTAACACGGCGCTCGATGCACCGGGGATAAATTCCTTGACGAACTCCCAGACGCGCTGAGTCGTTTCTGGGCGGGGCTGCATATCGTAGTCTTCGGCGTTAATGTAGAAGTTCGAGTGATGCACCGAGACTTTGATACCGGGTCGGCGGAAGGTCGGGAAGCCATACATGCCGCCAACACCCGCCGCATCATAGCGCACGATGAACACCGGGAATTTGTCGGGCGTGAACAGGCTAGGATCATCGACCTGAAACCAATGCGCCTGATTCAACTCAATCGTATAGGGTACATCTAGCCCGATCTGCTTCATCAGGTTCTTGACATATGGCCCCGCCGTGATCACCAGCTTATCGCAAGTGTAAGTCGCTTTGGTGGTGCGAACTTCTGCGCCATGTTCCAGCGGCTTGATCTCCAAGACTGACTCCTCATCCTGCAAGATCGCGCCATATTTGCGAGCCATGTCCAACTTGGCTTGCATACAATCATCAACTGCCAGAAAGCCATTGAGGGGACAAAAGGTCATCAAGAAGTTTTCGGGCAAATTGAACTGCGGAAAACGCTGGCGGGCTTCGGAGGCAGTCATCACGTCCAATGGCACGTTTAGGTCGCTGCTGCTGCGGATAATTTCCTGCAAGGTCGGATCGTTTTCTGGCCCGAAGTCTATGCCCCCATTGAGATACTTTAACTGTCGCCCACTGTCGGCTTCGAGTTCGTCCCACATGCGATAGGCGTGCGGCATCAAACTGGTATACAGATCGTCGTTATAGGTGCGGCGCAGGATGCGGTGTTCAGTGTGCGAACTGCCCCGTGTATGCAAAAACTTGAACTGCTCAATCACGCGGACATTGTGTCCGCCTTTTGCCAAGCGCCATGCAGTAGCCAGCCCCATGCCGCCGCCGCCGATGACAAGTACTGTGCTGTGGGTATCGTTTGCCATGATTCGTGATCCTTGAAGTTAACTCGATTCGCCTGATTATACTCAATGCAACGGCGGGCGACCTGTGGCATGATACACAAGGCCGCGTTTGCCCGCGCCGATCTGCCATCCGATAGCAGCACCGATGGCAGCAGTTAAATACTGTTGCGCGATCTGGGTAGCGGCAATAACCGAATGTCCTTTGGCAACTTCGGCGGCGATGCACGACGCATAAGTATCGCCCGCCCCACGCGGATCGATTACGGGCAAACGCTGTGTCCGCAGTTCATGGAAGGTTTGACCGTCGTACAGAATATCTAGCAAATCTTCTGTGCCGCCTAAATGTCCCCCTTTGACCAGCACATTTTGCGGATGAGTTGTCTCGTAGAGAACTCGGCTAGCTTCGCACATCGTCGCGGCATCCGTGATATTTAGTCCGGTTAAGATTTGCGCCTCGTAGAGATTAGGCGTGATCAATAGTGCCTTTGGGAACAACAAGGTTTTATAGGCTGCGATAGCCGCCTCATCCACAAGCTGCCGCCCGTCGCCTGCTACCAATACCGGATCAACGATCAGCGCAGTAGGCTGCTTCAATCCCTGACTGACCGCCTCGATAATCTCGGCACGCAGCAGCAGTCCCGTTTTGACGGCACCTGCGCCTAATTCAAAAACGGCGTTGATTTGAGCGAGAACAAATTCGGGATCGAGCACTTTGACCGATTGAAGTCCTAGCGAATTCTGCGCGGTGATGGCGGTTAGGGCGCTCAACCCATAGACTTGTCGCGCCTCGAATGTCTTGAGATCGGCTTGCATTCCTGCTGCGCCGCTGGAATCTGAGGCAGCAATTGTGAGGACTCGTGGGATCATCGGTTGGGTCAATTGGGTAACTCAGCTATCTTTTCTACGGCTGCCATAATATCCTTCAGAACAGGCTTGTTCTTGAAGTAGACGACCTCGTTGGGTATATCGTGTAGTTTCTCAGCGGTCAAGTTGACTCCTTCGTAGACCACCAGCAGCAGATCCCGACGGTTTGCCGCCCGGACTTTTTCCACTTTGCGGCGCAAATAATCGGGATGCCAGAAGCCCACCAATTCGATCAAGACGCGCCGCCCATCGCTTTTGTGGGTCAGCGCGAAGTCGGGGATCATCACGGTATCGCCGAGGAGCAATACTTCGTCTTCGCGGGTTAACTGCCATTTGCCACGCTGCCCGCCAAACTTGGCCTCGAACTCAGCGGCGAAATCCGATTCCAACTGGCTGTCAAAGAGTCCACTCCGCTTGAAGTGGCTGCGAAGCGTCGTACTGTCGTCCATCTGATAGATCAGATCGCTAGCCGACATTGGCGGGCGAACATCGGCAGTCATTTGCCAGCGTTCACATAACAGCAACGCGGGCAGGAACGCCGCGAACTGTCGTCCATAGCGCGTGGTTGAAGCGACAAACGGCGAGATCGGCCCATCGAGATCGAGGCTGTAGCCGCCGCCATCAGCTATTGGCCTTGCCTCGAACATCAGCTTGAACAATTTAAGATAGCGCCACAGATCTTTATAGTTATCGTGGACGCTCAGGTGCATCTTGCTCGACCAGTACAGCACACCCCGCGACAGTTCCAGATTGTAACGTGCCAGCAGCCCATCAGGAGTCCACACTGACCCAATATCGGTGAGCAGATATTCGGCGGGTCGATCCGCGAACAGGGCAGTTTCGAGAGCCTTTGGCGAGAGCTTGAGTTTGGCGGCGGTGCTGCGTAAAATCTCGGTGCGGGTGCGCGAGTGGAACAGATCCCGTGTGGCAAAGGCTGGCCCACGCGCAAAGAGTTGTTCACGCAGTTCAACCGGATCGAACGCGGTAGCCAGCGGTGTAAAGGTTGCCGCGTCGGCAAGCACCTTCGCTAACCCGCGCACCGTGATATAGTCAACCCGTTCGCCCTCGTAGCGCTCGACGGCATTTTCCCAGGTGGCTTGGGTCTGCCCAACCTGTGCGCCTAACAATGTAATCAGGTCAGCAGCGGTTTTTAGCCAATATACATTATGGCTATCGACCATTTCGACAGTCAAGCTGTTGCCGCGTATTCGCAAGCGAGGTTTGATCAAGTCAGCGGTAAGCATTGCTTTACTTTCTTTAGAGCTTGAATCCGATTAGCGGTGAGCATTGCTTTGCTTTCTGCGACGCTGCGCTTTGCCTTCCTCAACCGTGCCGCGCACGATGACTTCAAACAGAAGCGCCTCGCGATTTTCAACCTTGCGTAAGACTCGCCCCAAGCGTTGAATATATTCGCGGGCGGCACTGGTTCCGCCGAGAATAATGGCGACTTTGGCCTCCGGCACATCTACGCCTTCATTCAGCACTTTTGAGGTCACAATTGCTTTGTAGTGGCGAGCCTGAAACGCCTCAAGAATATGTTTGCGTTCAGCGGCTTTTGTTTCATGGGTGATGGCGGGTATCAAATGGCGGCGCGAGATTTCGTAGGCAGTCGAGTTATTTTCGGTAAAGATCAACACTTGCTCGGTGAAGCACTCTTTGAGCAGTTTTTCCAGCACAATCATCTTGCCTTCGGCTCCAGACAACAGCCGTATAATGCGTTGGCGGGCTAGCAGCGCCCGCCGCGCTCCCTCATTAAAGGCGCTGCGGCGCATCAGTTCCCGCAGCCAACCCGCGCCATATTTCCGTTGAAATTGCTCTGCCCGTATATACCCCGCATAGATCGCGTAATCCGCACCATAACGGGTCTGCTCATCTTCGTTCAGATTGACTCGAATCCGCTCGGTGCGATAGTTGGCGAGTTGGTGGCCTACCAAGTCGTCGATACGCTGTGTGTAAACGATTGGCCCCACCAGTTCATCGACACGCCAACGACCATCGGTTTGTTCGTGGGCTTCGGGATAGGTGGCAGTCAACCCCAGCCGCAGTGGACAGGGAGCCATTAGCGCCATTTCGCCCCAGCTTGGCGCTGGCAGGTGATGCACTTCATCGAAAATAATTAGCTTGAAGGTGTTGCCGTAGGCTGCAATCAAATCGCCAGCCGAGTGGTAGGTGGTTACGGTCAGCGGCAGAATATGCTTCTCGCCGCCGTAGTAAACGCCTATGTCCACGCCAAACGCATTGACCAATCGAGCGTACCACTGATGCAGCAGGTCAATGGTCGGGGCGATGACTACCGCCGAACGGTCTACCTGACTGATCGCATGGATCGCCACAAACGTTTTGCCTGCCCCAGTTGGCAGCACGATGCTACCCCGCTGTCCAGCCTCATCCCATGCCCGCAGCGCTTCGGTTTGGTAAGCGTGCGGCTGGCGCAGATCCTGCAAAGTTAGCCCAAGATGTTCCCAACGCGGCACCGTATCGCGTATTCCGGCTTCGTGCAGCTTGGGAGCCAATGCTCCATAATGGTACCCTTCACAGCGCCAATGGCCTTTAATCCATCGAAAAGCGGTAGAGATTGGAGGCTGTTCAGAGGCTTCGCGAAGTACCAGCGTTCCACCCTGAAAAAATAAAGAGTCGCTCACTGTCGTAACACCCATAAAAGTTATTTGGTGTCGGGAGACTTTACAAGGTCGAGCGCGTTTGTCAAGAAAGTTTGTTCTGTGATCTTGCCCTCGCCAATGATGCTCTGCTACTATTGGCAGGTCGACCTGTTCCACGCGATTCATTAGCCGTAACCATTTCGGGAGCCGTTATAACCACAATGAAGCGATTTGAGGGAAAAACTGTCGTCGTCACTGGCGCGGGCGTAGGCATTGGGTTTGCACTATGTCGCAGTTTCGCTCAGGAAGGGGCAATGGTCGCCCTCAACGATCTTGACGCGACGTTGGCGCGGCAAGCTGCGGAGAAGATCAACGATCAGATCGGGGCGATCCACGTGCATTCCTACGGCTTTGATGTTGCCGAGGTGCAGGCCATCCGTGAGATGGTAGACGACATCGCCGCCAAAACCCAACGGCTCGACGTAGTAATCGCCAACGCTGGAATTACTACCTACGGCGAATTTCTGGAATATACCCCTGAAGCCTTTGATCGCCTGACCAGTGTCAACTTGCGGGGTAGCTACTTTACGGCTCAGGCGGGCGCACGCCTGATGATCCAAAAGGGGATTGCGGGGCGTATTTTGCTCATGTCATCGGTGACAGGGGTTCAGGCACATCTCAATCTAGGCGCGTATGGCATCACCAAAGCTGGCATCAGAATGATGGCGCGGGCGCTGGCACTGGAACTTGGCGGATACGGAATCACAGTGAACGCCATTGGGCCGGGAGCCACCTTAACCGAACGTACCCTTGCCGACGATCCGCACTACGAAGCCAACTGGCAAAGCGTTACCCCGACTCGGCGCGTAGGCTATGTGGAGGACGTGGCAGCCGCCGCGCTATTCTTGGCCTCGTCCGAAGCACGCCATATCAGCGGCGAAACGCTGATGGTCGATGGCGGCTGGACGATCCACAGCCCGCTGCCAGCGGAACACCCTGAGAAACCCTCTGATGAAACGTAATGCGATGCGATTACGTACCAGAGTTGCGTTGGTAGGATGCCAATTCTGCACGCTTCTGCATGAGAGACGACTGCAACGCTTGTCTTCTCACTGCTAACTGTGCGTTGGCGGCGGGAACTCCAGCAGTAGCGGTTACATTTTGAGACTGCCGAGTGCGGCTTGCACGCCGGATCACAAACATAATGGCAAAAAATATTAGGGCGGGTACTCCACAAACCGTTGCGAGTACACCATCAGAAGGGGGATTATCACGCGCTGTCGAGGCGGTTGTGTTTGATCTTGAGATTGATGTTGAATCAGACGGCGTGGGTACCAGCATCAGCAATGCAAAACATAAGAACACTCCGCCTAGCAGTCCAAAGATCACTTGACCCGCCACAAATAATCCATTGCTCGGTTTACTTGCCATCGTGCTAGAAAATGCTGAAAGAGAGTCAAGTTCGGACAACTCATTTTCCAGCGTCGAAATTTCCATTTGTAAATTAGTACGATTACTGCGTAGGATAATCTGTTCAGTGCCACAGTACATGCAGACGAACCGTTCAGGATCGGCAGTGGGGAGTAGTTTGCCATTACAATTGGGACAGGTGAGCGGGATGGTTCTAGTGTCCATACTGATTTCTCGTTAATAGACCATTTCTGAAAGTGTCAAGGCGAGTTTCGCAGAAAATGCAAAATTACGCCAGCAGTTTTACGGATACCCAAAAGGGATTTCTTATACCCCTAATAACACTAGCCAGATTAAAACAGGAGAGTATCGTCCGATGGATAGTAAAGTGAACACAACTCAGGCGGAAACACATCAGCACGCGTCGTGGTACAAACGACTTTTTGCCCGAATGATGAATGCTGAAACCGAGAGTTCGCGCCTATATTATGGAGATCATAAGCGATCCTTGCTCGGTCAACTGCATGGCACTGTCCTTGAGATCGGGCCGGGGACTGGCCCCAACCTACCCTACTATTCACCGGATATTCAGTGGATCGGCATTGAGCCTAACCCCGCGATGTTTCCCTACATCGAGCGCGAAGCACAACGACTCGGCCTGACTGTTCAACTGCGCGAAGGTCAGGCTGAACGTCTGGATGCCGCCGACGCGAGTGTTGATGCGGTAGTTGCCACGCTGGTACTGTGTTCCGTTCGCAATCCTCAAAAGGTACTTCAGGAAATCCTGCGGGTTCTCAAACCCGGTGGTCGATTTGTCTTTATCGAGCATGTTGCTGCACCCCCCGATACAAAGCTGCGCCGCCGACAAAATTTCATACGACCCTTTTGGCGGGTCTTCGCCGATGGCTGCGAACCAACCAGAGAAACGTGGACAACCATCGAGCAGGCGGGCTTTGATTATGTGAAGTTGGAGCATTTTTACATTGATAACTCATTTGTTGGCCCCCATATCGCCGGGGTCGCGGTCAAGTAAATCACGTTAATCGCAAAAGGAGATTGAACAATGAGAACGATGTTACGTCAAGCCATGTTGATCACGACAATAGTGCTGGTGGGGCTGCTGTGTTTTGTCCCTATGCCCACCCTGCCCATCGTCCATGCCGCCGGACCGGACCAACTCCGCACGATTTCGGTCAGCGGCGAAGCCCAGATCAACGTTGTACCGGACGAAGTTATCATCACTTTGGGTGTGGAAACATCGGACATGGTTTTGAAAACCGCCAAAAGTCAGAACGACGATCAGGTCGCGAAGGTATTAGCCGTCGCCAAAGATAACGGCATCGCACCGGAAAAAGTACAAACCGACTATCTAACCGTTGAACCACGCTACGATGGCACTTCACAGCAGCGGAATTTCATCGGCTTTTTTGTCCGCAAAAACATTGTGATTACCTTGAAAGACCTCACTAAATTTGAGGGGCTGTTGAGTGGTGTGTTGGATGGCGGGGCAAACTATGTCAACGGTATCCAGTTCCGCACCACTGAACTACGCAAATATCGCGATCAGGCGCGTGCGTTGGCGATCAAGGCGGCAAAGGAGAAAGCAACAGCGCTGGCGGGCGAAGTCGATCAGAAGTTAGGGAAGCCAATCAGCATCAGTGAAAATCAGGCTGGTTGGTTTTACTATGGAGCGCAAAATTTCGGCAATATCTCACAGAACGCGATCCAAAATGCACAGGGGAGCGCTGGCAGTACTTCGGATAGCGATACGAGCTTTGCGCCCGGTCAGATCGCTGTCACCGCCAATGTCAACGTAACGTTTGAACTGACAGATTAGAGTCGGCAGTTTGCGCTTAAATGCAGGGTCGAGCAGGCTTATCCCCTACACCATTCAGCATTTTGTAGGGGCGTGGCCTGCCGCGCCCGTCGCCTCAAATCGACGCAAAGACAACGCTTCCCCCACGCTTACTAGTCATTTTGCACCCTAGACTCGACACAAGGGCGGGTTAACGGTATGCTGGTACGCCGATAAGTAAGATTCAACCCCGACTGATGTGGAGGTCGATTTGAAGTTAACGAAGTTTTTGATTGCAGCCAGCTTGTTCTGTCTCGCTCTGGTGTTCTTCATGACACCGGCGGTCAATGTTGGTGCTCAGGACGCTACCGCAACCCCAGCGATTGTCATTCTTACCGCTACGCCGAATACGCCGGGTTCAACGGCAGGCGGAGCCGCCGGAACCCCTGCGGCGGGCGCTGGTGGCCCCGTCACTGACGCATCGGGCAAGGAAATCCCGCGTGAAATACGAGCGCTGCGTGCCGCCCGTACCACACTCTCCAAGAAACTACTCCAACGCATCGACTATGTAAAAGCGTGGACATGGGAACTGTTGTTGTTCAAGGACAGCGCTCTAGGCTGCCCTACCGAAGGTCAGACGGTTATTCCGGGTGATGCGGCAGGCTACCTCATCACCATCACGACCTTTGACGGTAAGCAGTACGAACTACATGTGACCTACGAACTTGATAAGGTCTACTATTGCAATACTGTTGGCGGTAACGCTACTGGCGCTAATCCGATCACCAGTGTTGGGCCGATCGCGCTCGGTGGCTCCTTTGAAGCGGGCGCACAGATCCTTGACTTCGGTCAGCGTACCGTTGCCGATCTCAAAGCCGCGAAGATGAAGTGGATCAAAGTTCAGATTACCCCCAACGACTATAGCGACAAAGCCAAGGCCGATGCCGCCCACGCTCAAGGTCTCAAGATCCTGTTCTCAGTCAAGGGCAGCCGCGACGAAGTGCTCGGCGCAGGCTTCAATGATCGCTACGCCACCTATGTGGGTGTCGTTGCCAAAGATGGCGCAGACGCGATTGAAATCTGGAACGAACAGAACATTGACCGCGAATGGCCTAGTGGTCATATCGATCCAGCGTTGTATACCCAGCTTCTCTCCAAATCGTTTGCTGCGATCAAAGCGAATAATCCCAACACAATCGTGATCAGTGGTGCATTGGCTCCGACAGGCTTCTTCGGGGCAGGCGGCAAGGCTGATGCTGGCTGGAACGACGATGTGTACTATCAGGGCATGGCAGCCGCAGGCGCAGCACAATACATGGACTGCGTTGGACTGCACTACAACGAAGGCATTATCAGCCCTACACAAGGCAGCGGCGACCCACGCGGCGGCTACCCAACCTACTACTTCGACAGTATGCTCAACCGTGCCATTGCCCCGTTTGGCGGCAAACCCGGTTGCTATACCGAACTAGGCTACCTGACCCCACAGGGCTATGGTGCGCTTCCGGCTGGCTTCGCTTGGGCGAAGGATACGACAGTTGCACAGCAGGCTCAATGGCTTGCAGAAGCAGCTTCGAAGGCAGCAGCCAGTGGCAAAGTCCGCTTGATGATCGTTTTCAACATGGACTTCGTATTGTTCAGTGGCAGTGACCCGCAAGCAGGTTACGCCATGATCCGGCCCGATGGCACCTGCCCAGCCTGTGCATCGCTGGCAGCCGTCCTGCCGTAATCGGCTAACGTTCTATCATTCCAGCACGGAGGGTCGAGCAATTGACCCTCCGTTTGTTTTTATTACTGGAGATAAATGGAAGTGAATCAAGTTATTGAACTGGCAGTTACGCGCCTCAAAGCCGCAAATCTTTTTGCATTTCCAGATAAAAAACGTGAGTGTATTGTTGTAGCAACTCCATCCTGTAAAGTGATAAATGATGGCGCTATCATAGAGTTTGATGGGCCTGATGATGATTACAGCTCGATTCGTTTGTTAGAATTTGGATGGTATTTCATCAAGTATGATGGAATACCGGGTCCAGTTTACAATGACACCATATGCCGTTTCTTCACCTTAGATGAGGCTGTAACGGCTGCGATAAACTATCATACTGGTAAGCCTATAGTTGTTGGCGACTGGATATGCCCTATCCATCAACATCCGGAGTGGAATATAGAGAAGCTTTCTGCATTGATTCCACAAGCTAAATTGACTACATTAACCGAATGGCAAAACATAGAAAGCTATTTTGATGGGCTTTTTGGAACACGTGTTATGGCTTTTATGGAAGGGCGATCTGTTCCGAAATGGGAAGGTGACGGTTGGGAATGGCCCATTTTTGTCATGCCAATAAACCATGTTAGCCGATCCGATTTGACTCTATGGGTACGGCGTGATTTAGAACAAGCGTGGATTGTGGCAGGTAACTGATCTACCAGCGATCCATTAGTCCATAGGGTAAAATATTTATTGTTACCTGATGTGGCTCACTGAGAGGAACACATTTTGAGTGTCGTCGTTATTACAAAAAGTACGCCTGACACCGCGGCCAGAGTCGAAGTGAATGCGGCTGGCGCGGTCACATGGGGCGATGCACAGGTGGTTATCAATCCGTGGGACGAATATTCGGTCACGGAAGCGGTGTTGCTCAAAGAGGCACACCCGGTTAAGACGGTGGCGCTGACCGTTGGCCCGGAGATCCACGCCGAGGCGCTCAAACAGGGCTTGGCAATCGGCATCGATGAGGCAGTGCGCGTCTGGGATGACGGCATGGAAGGTCAGGACAGCCTCGGTTATAGCAATGCAGTGACGGCAACGATCAACAAATTGGGCGACGTGGATCTAATCATCTTCGGCAAGGAATTGGTCGATGTTGCCACCGACGCACATATTTTTCAGGTAGCCCGCAAACTGGGCTGGCCTGTGCTTGGGGCGGTATCAAGGATCGTCACGATTGATTTTGCCGCCAAAACGATTACCGTTGAGCGATTGATCGAAGAAGGCAAGCAGACGCTCAGTAGTACGCTGCCCGCCGTGATCAGCGTTCTTAAGGACATTAACGAGCCGAAATACCCATCCTTTATCGGTATCCGCAAAGCGTCGAAAGCGATAATTCCGGTGTGGGGCAGCGCCGATCTGGGCATTGGCGACTCTGGATCGGCATCGGCGGCGCTAGTCAAGACGACAGGTTATGCCAATTTGCCCGTGCGACAGGGCAGTGTCGAGATTATCGACGGTGCAACCGATCAGGAAAAAGCCGATAAACTGGTGGCGAAACTGCTAGAGGATAAAGTGCTATGAGTGGCGTGTTCGTCTGGATTGACCAGTTTCATGGCAAAGCATTACCTATCGCGTGGGAAGCGCTCGGTGTCGGGCGCAAGATCGCGGATTCACACAATGTATCGCTAACCGCGTTGGTGTTTGGGCAGGGTACTGATGCTGTCGTGCAAGCAGTGTTTCACTATGGCGCAGATCGCGTGGTCAAGTGCGATGATGCGACCCTTGCTGATTTCCGCCTCGAACCTTACGTTGCGCTGCTAGATAAGGTCATTGTTGATGAAAAACCACTGGTTGTCATCGGCGGCGGTTCGACACGCGGGCGCGAATTACTGGCGGCAGCGGCGGCTGATACCAACGCTGGCCTGCTTGCCGACATTACCGAATTGACCATTGAAGGCGATATGCTGCAAGGCATTCGCCCGGTTTACGCAGGCAAAATATTAAGCACGGCGATCATTAAAGGTAATGTCCAGTTTGTCACGATCCGCAGTCGGGCGTTCCCCACGCCAATCGCTGATCCTAGCAAAAGTGGCGAAGTGATCAGTGTCGCGCCTGTTCTCAGCGAAGACCAGATCGCCACGAAAGTGATCGCCTTCGAGGAAACAAAGGGCAGCGTTAATCTTGCCGATGCACGAATTATCGTCTCTGGGGGGCGCGGCGTAGGTGGGCCGGATGGCTTCGCCCCGGTGCGCGAATTGGCGGATGTGCTGGGGGCAGCAGTTGGCGCTAGCCGCGCCACTGTCGATGCGGGCTGGATTCCCTACGCGCATCAGGTCGGACAAACGGGCAAGGTCGTTAGCCCGGATCTGTATATCGCGGCGGGCATTTCTGGCGCAATCCAGCATCAGGCCGGGATGCGAACTTCCAAAGTGATCGTGGCGATCAACAAAGATCCTGACGCGCCGATGTTCAAGTTGGCTCGCTATGGCATCGTGGGCGACTTGTTCAAGATCTTGCCCGCCCTCACGGCCGCCTTTAAGTCCAAGTTGGGAAAGTAGTCCATTATGGTCGCGCTCGATTCTATTCAAGTGATTTACATCGAGAATTCGCTGCTGCATGTCGAACTGTTGCGGGCGGGTCTGTCTGTCTATAACATTGAGGTAGTACATCTCGCCAACGGCAGCGAAACCCTAATCGAAGAACTCTCGCTCAGTCGCTATGATTCTGCGGAAGTGTTTATCATCGAAGTGAATATCGGTGAAATAAGCGGATTGCAGGTAGCGCGGCGGCTGCGGGCGAGTGGCGACAGCCGACCCATCCTGATGATCTCGTCTGACGAGAAACCGAGCCAAAGCGCATTGATGGCGATTCAGGGTATGTTTATCCCTAAACCTTTTGATTTTGACTGGATCAGCGAAAAAATCAAAAAGCTAACCGCCCGTGCTTGAGTCAATATTTTACCGTGTACTAAGGTCTACTCAGTAGGAATTAAGCGTGTCAGCCACGACCCTCTATGAATATATCGGGAACCTACACATGCACACGCCGTATTCCGACGGCGTAGGCTCCCATGCCGAGATCGCCGATGCCGCGTTAATCGCCGGGATCGACATTGTGATTGTCACCGATCACAATGTGCTGGTGCAGGGAGTCGAAGGCTACTACGGCGACGACGAACGGGGTTATATTCTGCTGCTAACGGGCGAGGAGATCCACGATCAGGCGCGGATGCCGCAAGTCAACCATTTTCTCGTATACGGTGCGGAACAGGAACTTGCTCAATGTGCGCGTAATCCGCAAGAATTGATCGATGCGGTCAACGTGGCAGGCGGCATGGGCTTTATTGCACACCCGCACGATCCGCCACTGGATCTGGTTCACGAACCGCCGATCCCTTGGGTCGATTGGAGTGTGCAGCGCTACACAGGCTTGGAGATCTGGAACTATATGTCCAGCTTCAAGGGCTTGCTGCCCACTTGGAAGCAACTGCTGTATGCCGTTTTCCGTCCCGAAGAAGTGATGATCGGCCCCTACCCAGAGACTCTCGCGCTGTGGGATAGATTGCTAACCGAGGGCTATCGTGTGATCGGTATTGGCAACTCGGATGCACACGGCACAGTGTATCAGGTGGGCCTGCTGCGGCACGTTGTCTTTCCCTACGATTTTCTATTCAACTGTGTCAATACCCATTTGCTGCTGCCACAACCTCTTAGCGGCAATTGGCAGTCAGATAAGCAAGCGCTGTATAAAGCGTTGGCACAGGGCAATGCGTTTATCGGCTACGACATCCCCGGCAGTACACGCGGCTTTCGCTTTTCGGCAAATGGGCAGTTCGGCTCGACCATTATGGGCGGCAGCATCCGACTTGGCCCCGGCGTGACCTTGCAGGTACTCGCGCCCGCCCGCTGTCACATCAAGATTATCTCCGGCGGCAAAGTCGTTGCTGAATCCGAAGGACGCGAAAATCTAACCTTCACCGCGCAGACCTCCGGCGCGTATCGAGCCGAGGTATGGCAGCAGTATCACGGTCAGGAACGAGCGTGGATTCTAAGTAACCCGATCTATATCGAAGATAATGCGTACACAACCCGAACCTAAAATGGGGGCATTCGCTCCATGTATTCCGAAGGAGGATCTTGGGTAGTTTCTCCTGAAGTTTAGGCGTTATTTTAGGATAAAAAAGACCATATCGCGGCGAGCGAAGTAGGTATATGATCATATAGAGTGTTTCCGTTGGTCTAACCCGTTATTGATTTGTAACCACTTTCTGCGAAATTTAGAATCGAGGAGAAACCAAAAAATGACAAATACTCCATCGAATAAAAAACCTAGTAGAGTCTCGCGACGTGGATTTTTGATCGCTATCACGGGATCGGCGGTTGCAGCAGCAGCGGGCTGTCGTCCAGACGGACTGGTTCCACCCACACCGTACAGCCCCGGCAGTGGCCCGCGCCCCACTGGTACCGCTGGCCCTACGGCAACTAACCTGCCCGCCCGTGCCGACGCAACTTACGGCGAAGTCACGTTCGACAAGATCTTCCTGACCGATCCTGACAAGTTGTATATCACTCAGTTCGACTACAGCCACACACCCGAAGTGGACGTAAAAAGCTGGGCACTCAAAATCGATGGGCTGGTCGAAAACCCCATTACGCTGGACTACAACGCCGTCAAGGCGCTGCCTGCCTTCGAGGACATGCGAACGCTGGAATGTATCGGCAACCCTGTTGGCGGCAGTTTGATCGGCAACCTGAACTGGAAAGGCTTTGCGTTTGAGGAAATCCTCAAGCAGGTCAAGGTTAAGCCCACGGCTACTCATCTCAAGTTCGAGGCTGCCGACGGCTACTCAACCAGCGTCGAACTCAAGTGGGTGACGCAGCCGGGAGTGATGATGGCCTACGAGATGAACGGGCAACCGCTGACCGTCAAGCATGGCTTCCCGATCCGCATCAATATGCCGGGATTGTATGGTCAAAAGATGCCGCGCTGGATTACCCACATGGAATTTATCGACAGTTACTATAAAGGCTTCTGGGAGAGTCACGGTTGGTCGGATGTGGCGAATGTGCAGACCAACTCGATCATCAAAGGACCTTCCGACTCTTACAGCACGGCAGCGGGTACGACTTTGGCGATTCAGGGTGTAGCTTATGCTAACCCCCGCGAGATCACCAAAGTGGAAGTGCAGGTTGATAATGGCGAGTGGATGCCTGCCAGCCTGACGCACGGAGAATCGCCCCGCGCTTGGACGCAGTGGTATCTCAAGTGGACACCGCCTGCACCGGGCAGCTATCGGATCGGGGTGCGCGCTACAGACGAATCAGGCTTTGTACAGGTGAACGACGCAAATGGTATCTTTGGCGACTCTGCGCCGGATGGCACCACTGCTATCCATCGCATCACCGTACAGGCCACCTGATCATGACCTTACCGCCAACCAACTCTGATCCCCAAGATCCTGAATCCGCCCCTGCGGTTGAAGCCCCAATAATGCCTGCGGCTTCAACCGCAGTACCGACTCCACCAACGCCGCCAACTCGCCGGAGACGTTGGCCTGTGATTATTGCCGTTGGCTTTTTTGTGCTGCTCATCCTCGGTGCGGGTGGCTTTGTCACGGCATCCGCCCTTGAGGAACACGACACTTTTTGTATTAGCTGTCACACGGTTCCCGAAACCACCTACTTTAACCGCGCCTACATCTCGGTAGACAACCCAAACGATCCGGTGATGGATCTGGCAACCGATCACTATCACCTATCGAAGATCCACAACAAAGGCGATTTCTCGTGCATTAGCTGTCACCGGGGCGACGCGAGTTTTGGGCAGCGCATCTCGACACTGGCGCTAGGCGGGCGTGATGCGTTAATCTATGTAGTGGGTAAAGAAGACCCGACCATTGAGAAGACAAGCACCAGAGAGGGTTGGCTTCCCAATGCGGCCTGTACATCGTGCCATACCGATACGCTGCTGACACTCAAGGGACTCGACAATCACTTCCATAATCATTTGCCACAGGCCGCTGCTGCACTGGCAAATGGCGGTAAGTTGATTGTCCCCGACAATCTCAAGGATCGGCAGGACGTGCTGTTAAAAACAGGGTTAGAGACTGTCAATACGTCACTGGTCTGCACAAGCTGTCATCAGGCACACTCGACTTTGCCCAACGGCGCGGCGAACTTCTTTATGGACAGTGATCGCCGGATCAAGGCGTGTGTGACCTGCCATCAAGACGCAAAGGCAGGCCCGCAAGACGTGAACAGTCTGAAATAACCTGACTTAATTCTGAAAGCCAATTGTTGAGGGTGCATGAGCCGTCTCCTGATAATCTGTATCATACTAGGATCACTGTTGGTGGGCTGTGCTGGGCAACCAACCCCCGCCGCTACTGAGAGTCAGGGACAGGCTGCATCGCGCTCTAATTTTGTGGCTAGCGATCCAGAGATGGTGCGTTCGACAGGTCGCCCGCAGGTGATCGTGTTTTTCACGTTTGCCGCCTGTGATGTGTGCCAATCGATGCGCCCCGTTATTCATGCGTTAGAGGATCAATACGGCACACAGGCCGATTTTATCTATCTGGACACGGCGGCGGATAACACCAAAGCCATGCAGAAGGATCTAGCCTACGCAGGCCAGCCGCCAACGTTCATTTTTCTGAGCGCCGATGGCAACGAAATGGATCGGCTGGTGGGATTGCAAAGCAGAGATACCCTCGTTGCCAAGATCGATGGCTTATTTGCGGTAGGATGAAGCTGCGATGGGCAAAGTATCACGCCGCGAATTCTTGAAGCAGTCCGGCATTTTCGGAACTTCTGTGGCTGTCGGAACACATCTATCAGAAGCGAATAGCATGTCTGGGCAACCCATTGAGCCATCCGATCAACTGGTGGGGCGCACATTTGGCCTGACCGATGTTCATAGCAAGCCGACTCTCGCCAGCGCCATAAACGGACAGCTTACGCCAGATAGTGTACATTCGTTTACAGCAATGGGCGATTGGTATCAGACTGAGCAGGGCTATGTACTACGCGAAGCCGTCCAGCCCATTTTGCCATATGCCCGCCCGATACTGCACAATCCGCGTGAGATGGCGGAAGGTGGCTTCTGGGCGGAGATGGTCGCGCCAGTGAGCGTGATCCGGGCATGGTGCGCGGGACATGCCGATATTGTGGCGCGGCTTGGCTTTGGCGCAGTGGTCTATGTGATGGATCAGATCACTGATAGCGGCGGGCAAGTCTGGTATGGCTTGGCAGCAGAACCCGATAGTGAGTTGGTCGGTTGGGGATCGGCACTGCATTTTGGGCTGTGGACTCCGTCCCTGCTGCCCATAAGCGCTGTACCGACGATCCAGATCGACAGACTACAAGCTAAACTGGTTGTCGTTCAGGGCGATCAAGTTGTCTATCAGACTACCATCTATGCGCCTGTACTGCCTATAGCCACCACCACAATCCACCCTGTTCAGCCGGGAGCATCCCTTGACAGCACAGCCCCACTCGGCGTAGCGTGGCTCATGGCGCTGCACACGGGTCAGCGGATTTATGGGACGTTTTGGCATAACCGTTTTGGTACAAAATATGAAGGTGTGGCAGATAATCAAGCAATCGAACTGCCGACCTTTGCGGCACGCTGGCTCTACGAACTGCTGATCAGTTATCAAAGTAGTGATCAATATCGTGACCAGCCAGCACCGATAATTGTTGAAATCAAGTAGCGGAGTTATTGTGTAATGGATGCAGCAAACAGCGTAACCTTTGGATTGGCCTTTGTCGCCGGGTTTCTATCGTTTATTTCGCCATGTGTGCTGCCGCTGCTGCCAGCCTACATCAGCTATTTAGGGGCACGGGCGGTGATGGAGATCACACCGATCACGTCAGTTGCCCCCATGTCCACTGGTGGTGTAAGTACAGTCGGCCTCGTCGGTGGCATGGGTGGAGTCGCTGCCGCCGCGCCAGTCGTCAGATCAAAGCGGCTCGGCACGTTTGTTCACGGGCTGTTTTTTGTTGCTGGATTTACCTTCGTGTTCGTCACCTTTGGCATATTGGGCAATGTCGGCATCCAGCTTATCCGCGCCGGGTCATATAACCTGCAAATTTGGATCACCCGGATCGGTGGATTACTGATCATCTTCTTTGGTTTGCATGTCCTCGGATTTACGGGCTGGACTCTACGCAAACTGATCTCGCTGTTTTCTGGACAAGAACACTATGATGGACTCGCTGGAGCGATTTTGAACGGTTTGGAGCGTATACAAGCGCTTCTGTACGGCGATACGCGCCAACAGATGAATCCTCGCAACGGTTACGGCTACGCGGGATCGGCGCTGATGGGCGTGATCTTTGCAGCGGGTTGGACTCCGTGTGTTGGTCCCATCTACGGGGCGATCCTGACGATGGCGGCGACGATTTCCAAAACTAACGCTTGGACTCAACCCGCCATTCTGCTCTTTGCCTATTCGCTCGGACTGGGCTTGCCATTTCTGATCGCGGCGCTGGCACTGGATCGGATGCGTGGCTTGCTCAAACGCTTGCAGCGCCAGATGCGTCTGATCGAAATTGTCACAGGCGTATTTTTGATCACGGTTGGCTTCTTGCTGCTCACCGATCAGTTTACCTATCTTAATCAGGCTGCCAGTGGCATTGCCGACTTCTCCTATAATCTGGAAGAATGCACGATTGGCGTGCTGCGTAACCAAATTCCGGCGGGCGACTATGGCGCGTGTATGAAACTCGGCACTGACTACAAGGACGCACCACAGACTCGCGCTATCCCGACTCAACCTCTCGTTATGCTTGCCGATGGTCGCGTCTTGCTGATTGCGGCCTGATGTGCAACGGTCTACGATTTCTACTATTTGGCGCAGTGCGCGACTCACGGCTTCGGCACTGTGCCTCATTGCGGCGCTAATAATTCTCATCAGGGCGGGGTTGCCCGAACGCGCTCAAGCAAACGCGGTTGTCCCGCCCTTGCCCGGTCAACTGCCCATTGCCGCCGAAGAAGGCGCACTAGCTCCCCCGTTTGAAGTCCACGATCTCGCCAACAAGCCGATCTCGCTAACGGCGCTGCGCGGCAGTCCAGTGATCCTCAATTTCTGGGCGACCTACTGCGGGCCGTGTATCGTCGAAATGCCGCTGCTGCAAAGCGTCTATGCAGCGCACCGCGCCGAGGGGCTGCATGTCATCGGCGTGGATGCCAACGAACCATTGGCAGATGTCATGGCGTGGCGCAATCGTTTTGACCTGAGCTATGACCTTGTATTCGACGGCGGTATGTTGAGCAGCTTGTATCGAGTACGCGGCTTGCCCTCGACCTTTTTCATCGGGCGCGACGGCGTGATCACCAAGATAACCTTTGGGGCAGTGTCAGCCGAGGAGTTGCAGGCAGAAGTCGCGAATTTGCTGCATTGACCAGCCATCGAATTTACCGTCCAATTTACTTCTGCCCGACTGTCGCCCTTAACCCTTGAATCAGCATGTCTTTTTCGGCAGGGGTCAGATTCGCTGAGGGATGCAGCGGCAGATAATTCGATTTTGGCATCTCTCCACGTTGGACTTGATCAGCGGCTCTGTCGGCTTTGGGTTGCGGCTTGTCCCACTCGGAGAAATTCAGATATTGACGACCTTCCTCAACATCGTGCTGGATCAACCAAGACACCGGCGCGACGTTGGAGTACCAAGGCCATACCGTCTGGTTACTGTGACAATCGTAACAAGCCCGCACCGCTAGATCACGGGTCTGTGGACTGTCCCACTGCACTTCCTGACTCACCGGGGGATTTGTATGATTATGCCCATACGGAATGAGTTGAATAAGGACAAACAACACTACTGCGGCGAGGACTATTCCTAACATATTCCTGAAATTCACTTACGCTGCCTTTCGTAACGATTCAGCCGAGTTGATCCTATGATAAGGGAAAGTAGTGAGGCATTTCGTTATTCGCTCTCGACGAAACACCTCGACTTTACCTAGTAGGAGCGTCTGCGGAAGTACCCCCGGTAGCGAGAACCGCCAGCCAAGAAGGCGAGAATGATCACTAGAACGGCTGTCCCTATAGCCGTCCACACGATGTCGATTCCAGCGACAACGAAAATAGTCGGTAATTTCAACCAAGCCGCTATCAAACTACCTAAGAATGCGCCAACGATGCCGACTAGAATATGGCCTAAAAGGCCAATATGCGAATAGCCAACGAAAAGCTGCATAATGAGTCCGATGATAATAGCGATGATGACTGCTATAACAATCGTTGGGATAGTCAGAGCCGGAATGGTTACGGAAGGGGTCTGTACTTGGGCAATCCACCACATATGATCCTCTTTCTTATGTTAGCCAGAATATTTACCATCTGTCAATCATACCCAGTCTGGTACGCTATGACGATCAAATCAGTGATATTCTGAACCCAATCTAATGGGTTGCAATAGCTAATCCGCAGATTGCCTCTATACAAAATCGTTAATGTGTGCGATGATAAATAGAGATAGGGTTACTAAGTCCCCTGGTTTAAGATTGCAATTCGCGCTCCTGTTTTCATCCAGCTCTGCCGCTACTGCTTTTTTCTGCCATGATCGTTCTCTCAGCTAACCAAGTCTAAATTCTTTTTTGTTTCTCTATAGGAGTCTCTCATGGCTAAGAAATTGTACGTCGGCAACCTGTCCTATTCCACCACCGAAGCCCAAATCCGCGAACTGTTTTCCCAGACTGGCGAAATCGAAAGCGTTGCGCTGATCACGGATCGTGAAACCGGTCGCGCTAAAGGCTTTGGCTTTGTCGAAATGGCTACCGAAGAAGGCGCTCGTGAAACGATCAAGCGTTTTGATGGTTACAGCCTCGATAACCGCAATCTCACTGTTAACGAAGCGCGTCCTCGTGAAGAGCGTTCGAGCGGTGGTTTTGGTGGAAATGGTAACCGCAGCCGCTACTAATTCGGCTCTAATTTTCGCCTGATACGAAAGCCGTGCAGGGTATCTCGCCCTGCACGGCTTTTTTGGATCTCGTTAGTTCGTTGATTGCCGCAAAGGAGGCACAATGCCACCAATTTTGGTGCATTATTCGCTGACACTTGATCTCACTGGACGTAACGATATTAATGGCTTGATAAAGCAGGTTCTTCTGCAAGCCAATCTCTCCAATGTCACCAAAACAGTGGAGATGATGGATAGCCATTGCATTATCAAGTTCATCGTTGAAGGTCCAGAAACCCTAGCGGAACTCCAACACGCCTTTAAGTATATGGCGAAGGGGTTATTTTCGGAGGCGACCAAAGCCGCGCTCAAACCTCTGAAAGAACGGCCCAACGATCTCTATATTGAACTGACTGCGCGTCCGCCTTTGTTTGGGCCGGACGAGGAGTCGATGTCGAACACAGATTGAGCGACCTGTGTTACGTTATGCGACCCTCACCCATCGGATGAGGGCTACTGAGATTTAAATACTGGTGGCTTTTAGTGCCGTGCTTCCCACTCACGCATCATGGCAAGCAAGAAGTCACGCACGTTCACGTCTACGACATCGCCAATGCTATCATAGTAGTGTCCGTCTACCTCGATTATGATGCCATGATCATGCGAGGCGCGGATATGAATGCTGCGTGTCAAAAATTCCGGCGTGTTAGAGAGCCTGAATTGTAGAAATTCCTCAACAGCGCTGGCGATCCCGGCAGGTGAGTCAGTCTGTGGAACCGCACTCTGCCCGATGGCGGAACGCGCAAACTGCTGCATAATGCTGGTTTTCGGCTGTTCCGGCTCCGCATTGAGCAACCCCATTCGTGTCTTCTTACCACCCATTGTGTTATCGACTGGCGGAACAACGGTATTGGGAGCTGGCATGGGTGGCATATTGGGTGTAAGTCCGTTGTTGATCATGTTCCACAGTTCGCGCACCAACCCACTGAAACGGCGAGCCATGTCTGGGTTACTGATCTCCGCCAGAGTCCGATAGCGCCCCTCGCCAAACTGAATGATCAACTTACCATCGCTAAGATCGCGGTACACGCGCATCACTTCGACAGCATCACCGGGTAAACCACCATCGGGCATGGGTATCTTTGAAGTGCTGGTTGGAGCCATTTCTGAGTTTGCCTCCTCTGGGCTTAAGACCGTTAGCCAATCATGTTCGAGCGCGGGCGGGTTGGGGTCTACAATCACCGATGATTCTTCTGTATCCGTACCCGGTATCGTCACGACGTTTTCGATGTGATCGTGGCGCTGGTATGCCTCTGGTTCAAGGGCATTAATGACACTAATCATCGCGGGCATTGCTAGCATATCCAGATCGGGTTCTGGCAGACCGCGCAATTCTTCGGGAACCGTCCAAGGCGCAGGGTCCATATTCTGCTCTGGTAGTTCGCCGCTTAGAAAGTTGCCGATGTTAAGCCGTGACAGGTTTGCCGATGGAGCTTTGGTCGAGGTAGGCGCAACCACAACCGCAGTCCCGGCGAGTTCGGCTTGCTTGCGCTGCCGTCGCTTGCGGGCGCGTTGCAAGACATACGAGATGGCAATGATGTAGATAATGCCGAGGACAATCGGCGCTAATAAAATCTGGATCGGTATCTGTTTCGCGAAATCAGCAAAATCCATACGCGTCGTCCTTTATTTTGCGTTGAGACTAACGGCGATTACTTCCGGTGATTCGTTTGATGATTCATCGGGCGATTCAAACGGTTGGCAGGTTGGGCAAAAGTGCGTGCCGCGCTGCCCTACCCAGATTTTCGTTATCGGGCCACCGCAGACTGGGCAGGGTTGGTCAAGGTTGCGGTGTTCGCGATAAACGCGCAAATAATCCTGCGAACTACCCCGCGTCCCGTCAGGCTTGCGATACCAATTGATACTGGCTCCTTCGTGGCGGATGCCATCGCCAAGCGCTTGCCGGATGGCATGGTACAGCCGTGCGATCTCAGCGTCGGTCAGGCTATCGGCACGGCGTAACGGGTGCAATCCCGCAATGTGCAGCGATTCGTCGGCGTAGATATTGCCGATTCCGGCAACAAAGGCTTGGTTGAGCAGCAGGCTTTTCAGAATGCCCTTACGACCTGCCAAGCGCTGATGAAACACATCAAGCGTGAATGCGTCCTCAAGTGGTTCGGGGCCAAGATCCGGCAACACTTCGTCGGGTTGTGCAGCTAAGTACACGCGACCAAACTTGCGTGAGTCCGAAAAGCGCAGTTCTTCACCGTTATCCAGTAGAAAACTGACGCGCAGCCAACGGTCAAAGGGGTTCACTTCGCCAATAGGCACAACGTACAAATGCCCGGTCATCTTTAGGTGAACCATCAGGGTATCTGCGTCGAGGTGAAAAAGGAGATACTTGGCGCGGCGGGTGATTTTCTGGACACGTTGACCCACGATACGCTCTGCAAACTGCACAGCGGAGATATTTGTCATCCGTCCGGGGTCGGCGGGGAAGGTGGCGCTAACGATTACGTGGCCTTCGACAGGTTGGCGTAATCCTCGAACCGCCGTTTCAACTTCTGGTAATTCTGGCATTTGAATTTAGACAACAGGACACGTTGCCCTGTCGCTTATTTCCTCATTAATTATCCATCCTCTAATTATAATGCTAATTTGATTTTAGAATGACAGTAGCACAAAATTCTGATGTTGTATTGACAATCACGGGTATCAACCCGCTAGTCGGTCATTTCAGCACGCGGGGCGGGCCTCGCCCCTACATCCAAACCGTATTCGTAGGGGTCGGGCAAACCCGACCCTGCAATTCCCTCGCAAAACCTTCGTGCTGCTAAGTGTTAATGTCTCAAGAAGCGTTAGGCGTTTCCGTTGGCACGACTGGCTCTGTCGTCGTGGTAGGTGGAATCGTCGTCGTGGCGGGTTTCGCCGGGACTTCGGCAGCTTGTTCGTCGCTGTCTTCCCAGCTAACAATCCAGATGCACAAGCCAGCGACTAACACCGAGGCAACAATTAATGCGATCCACTGTCCAATCAGTAGCCCTACATCACGTGCTTCGATCATCAATAAGATAACGATGCCGAGCGAAAGCACAATCCAGGCGGCGAGGCGTGGGCGTTCGTCTGCAAATTTGAGCAGCGGCCCCAGCACAGGCACAGTTTTTAGTCGAGTGACAAAATTATCCACAGTTTTGAATCCTTACCGATCATGGTTGTCTAACAAGCGTACCGTCGTCTCCAAAGCGGCTCCTATTATAGCGGCTTAAGGACACGTTCGGCACGCAGCTTTTTCGTCAAGATTTGTGTATTGGCTGGCTGCGACTCAACCGCCGCCTCACGCCACGCTGGAACTTTGATCGAGTCGAGGGTCACTTTTTCGTAGCCCTGATCGACAAAGGCCTGCGCCAACATCGCTGCATCTTGGGGCAGGAAGATAAAGCCCACTTCGCTCTGCAATTCCTTCGATGACTCCTCAACCGCGCCGATGAGTGCTTCGGCAACAGGCGCGATAGGCGCTTCGGGAATAACGACAAACTCATCCATGCGCGTGATCAAGTTTTCGACCTGAAAGCCCGCCAGCCCAACTGTTTTACCGTCAGCTTCTGCGAGCAAGTAGGATTTTTCGCCAAAAGCCATCATCACGCTGTCGCGGGTCAGGTTTTTACCCATTCCAGTATTGACCAATTGCGCGATCTCGTTGGCGTGTTTGGGCATCCCCCGGCGGATATTGAGGCTGGTCAGCTTCATCATTGCCGGTGCCGACTCAGGCGCTACCGCAATCGCGGGTTCGATTGTGGTACTGACTGTCGGTGCAGTTGTCGCGCCAGTGGGTGCATCGTCGGGACGCTTGGGAAGCGTCGGTCTTTTCGGTTCGGTAGGCAGTTCTGCCGCGCGATCCTGAGCTTGCTTGCTTATTGTAACCGTGCGAACCTCATCTTCGCTGCGCTGCGTGACCCCGCGTGCCGCCAGAATCTTGTTCCATTCACGCTGCACCTGAACCCACACGTCTTCGGGCGAGCCATTGTTGGTGATCACGACACTAGCCTTTGCCAGCTTATCGCGCTGCGGGTTTTGCGTGTCGATCCGCTTTCGCGCTTCGTATTCAGGCATCCCGCGTTTGTTGATCAAGCGATCAAGCTGAACTTGGGCAGCAGTGTCCACCACCCAGATCGCATCGACCTGACTGCCCAGCACGCCTTCGATCAACTTAATCGCCTCGATCACAACGATAGGCTGCTTGGCACGGCTAACCAATGTGTCGATGCCCTGCCCAACAATCGGGTGCGTCAAGGCTTCGAGGCGTGTCAACGCTTCGGGGTGCGAAAAAGCCACCGCACCGAGTTTAGTTCGGTCAACCTTTTTCTCAGCATCGAGAATCCATTTGCCGAACGTTTCGATCACGGGCTGGTAAGCGGGTGCGCCCGGAGCCATTACTTGGTGCGCCAGCCCATCGGCATCAATCGTATAGGCTCCGAGATGCTCCAGCATCTTACGTACCAGACTCTTGCCCATTCCGATATTGCCCGTGAGGCCAATCACGTATTTATTTGCCCAACGACCCACGGTAGTACCTCCCGGTTGGTTTTCCTGTAGAAACGAATACTAACAGAATAAATATTGACAGTGTTGACAGATTGTAGCCTGATGCACGAGTCAGGGCAAACTGGCGGCAAATTCAGGGTGTTCTCACCCTTGTATCTTATTCTCTTGAGCGATTCTTAGAATCCGAAGGGATTTTTTAAGATACGCGATTCTTTGTTGAGCTTGTGAACGCGCTCGACAAAGGCGGTGTCACGCTGGGTAAGCCCTCGGCGCTGGCGGTGATTGGCGATGGCATAGCACAGATCGATGAAATCTTGCCATTCTGCCCCCGTCGCAGCTAACCGCTGATAAATATCATCATTGGCAAGGAGGCTCACCAGCCGAAAGCCATACAGCCGATCAACAATTCCAACATCAAGAATTTTGTCGTCAACCATGATATTGATGCGCTCAAAGACGCTCATCAGCGCCCAGACTTGAGGCCAATCGTTGCTGACAGGGTGAAAGCCCTCTTCGTTGACCAACCGTACCGTAATGCCATTTGTCTTTTCAAATTGCTCGTCGAGTGCCAGTAGGAACTGCCCTTTAGTTTGCCGCCGCGTCACACTGACCTGCCGAGCGATATACAGCAGGCTGCCAGTCGTGGAGAGCGCTACAATCAGGCTGGCAACGTCAGCTATGGTTACAGTCATGTTGCGTTCTCCTTCCAATGAGGCTTGAACTTGAAAACTACCGTTGTCAGTAACGAGAAATCACGCCTGAATGATGGCGTGATAAGCTTTTGGGGAAGTGTAATATCTAAATAGAGAAGATCAAGCCGCTATTTTAGCCAGAATTCACAATGGTTTATCACACGCTCTATACACGCGGCACACGTGCCAAAATCGTGCTGACCACTTCGTAGTTACTGGTTCCCAACTGTCGTGCGACATCTTCGGCGGTAATGCGTTCAGCACCTTGACTACCGATCAACACGACTTCATCGCCAATGCTCACATCGGCAATTTGTGTCACATCGATCATCGTCTGATCCATGCTGACGCGACCCACAATCGGCGCACGCTGCCCATTGACCAACACACTGCCCCACGTCTGCGGCCCCCGTCGGAAGCCATCGGCATAGCCCACCGGAATTACCGCGATACGCTCAACAGCGTGGGTCTGGTAGGTTTTGCCATAGCCGACAAATGTTCCAGTTGGCAGCGTCTTGACCTGCGCAATGGTTGTTTTCCACGACATTGCAGGGCGAAATTCACCCAGAAGCGGGTTGTCTTCGGCAGGGTTCAGCCCATACAATCCGATCCCGACCCGCACCATATTGAACCAGCTATTCGGGAAGTTCATCACGCCAGCGGTGTTGGCAGCATGAGTGTACTTAAAGGTATAACCTGCCGCCTTGAGGGGGGTAATCGCATCGCGAAACAGGCGCAGTTGATCCAGCGTATATTCAACATCGTTGTCCGCCGCCGCAAAGTGGGTGAAAATTCCTTCGATTTCAAGATTTTTGAGGTTCTTCAGGCTGCGAAAAAAGGGCGTAACCTGTTCGGGTAGCAGCCCCAGCCGCGCCATGCCTGTATCAACTTTGACATGCGCTTTGATCGTCGTATTCATCTGGCTAGCGGCGCGGTCAAAGCTGCGGGCGATCTCAATGTCGTATAGGTCAATGGTCAGGTTGTAGCGCACAACCTGTGGTGCAGCCCAAGGCGGCGTATAGCCGAGGACAAGGATCGGCGCGTCAATCGCCGCGTCGCGCAGTTCAGCAGCTTCGTTGACTGAAGCAACGCCCAGATACTCTGCACCATTTAGCAGTGCCGTTGAACTCACCGCGACTGCACCATGCCCAAAGGCATTGGCCTTGACCACCGCCATTAACGCCACATCGGGGCCAATGATACGCTTCAATTCGCGCACGTTCTGAGCAATTGCTGACTTATCGACCTCGATCCACGTTGGACGCGAGGGGCGATTTGTCCATACGCTGTCGTAGGCTTCTTCGGTGCGGGGCAGGCGTGCCTCATCGCTTTCGTTTGCCAGCAGCAGTTGCACGACATGTTCCATACGTGCCGTTGGACTGCCCTTGACCAGCACAATATCATCAGGGGTTAGCGAATCGGCGATGACGTTAGCGGCATCCTGCGGGCTGAACGTAATTTTGACCGAGTGACGCTCCATCCCCTGATCAAGCGCCGCCCGTCCAGCTACCGAAGCAAGATCGCCCTCGGTGATAAATACATCGGCAACTTCCGCCGCCCGCTTGCCCACTTCGCGATGGCCTGCTAGCGCGTGTCCGCCGAGTTCGTCCATATCGCCCATGATGAAGATCCGACGACCTTTGCCTTTAGCCGGAACGTGCAGCGTATCCAGCCAATCCAGCGCCGCTAGCGTGCTTTGCGGATTGGCGTTAAAGGTATCATCGATCAGTAGGCTTTGCCCTTTACCTTCCAGCGGATTCAACCGTCCCGGCAAAGGCTGCAAATTGGTCAGCGCCCGCAATCCCTCTTCAATGGGAATATCGTAGGACAAGCCCACTGCCAGCGCCGCCAACACGCCATAGAGCTGGTGTGAGCCAAGCAGCGGAACCCATCGACCCACAAAGCGTTCACGTACATGCCGCAGATCGAAGCCGGTTTTGTCGCGAGCCAAGACCAAGTTATAGGCCATGAAGTCAGCGCCAAAGGTCGCGCCTGTGTGATCCAGCCCAATCGTGATCTTGTGCGCCTTTGAGGTTGCGCCCATGCCGCGCACCCGATCATCATCGTAGTTCAGCACGGCGAGTCCATTGGCTGGCAGTTGATCGATCAACACCCGATTTTCGCTGGCGACATTGTCAAGGTTACTGAGGCGTTCGGTGTGCCCATAGCTGATATTCGTGACCACACCGACAAGCGGCTTGGTGGCACTGACCAGATCCGCCATTTCGCCAAACTGATCAGTACCAAATTCGAGTACCGCCAATTTATCGCCACTGCTCAACTTACCGAGTGCGAGTGGCAAGCCGAACCGTCCATTGAAGCTGCCGGGGCTTTTGAAGACACGGTAATGCGTGCTCAGTACCGTTGCAATCGCCTCTTTCGCCGTCGATTTGCCGTTGCTGCCCGTCACGCCGATTACGGTTGTACCGAACTTTCGTAGCACAATTCGCGCCCAGTTGAGCAACGCCGCTTCAACATTCCGCATGACAATCACGGTGATGTTGGGTGTTTCAAAGTCCGGCGGGTGGTGGCACATAATCCCCAGTGCGCCGCCCTGAACGGCTTCGCGCATAAAGTTATGCCCGTCGCCGCGATCTGTCTTGACGGCGACAAAAAGCTCACCTTCGCGCACGCGCCGGGAGTCAAAGCAAAAGTCGGTGAAGATCGCCGCCGCCGGTTCACCAAGCAGTTGCCCGTCGGCAGCTTCGAGAATGTCATATAGATTAATCATGCTGGGGAGTATAATGCGAACAGGCCAGATCCGTCAATCAAGGGCAAATGGAGCGGGCAACGTCCTCGTCAAAACATTTGGCTACTTTTTGAATAAACCCCTACCAAATTTGGTAAAAATGCCAAGATGCCGCTAGGTATTTGCATGATACACTTAGTTTGCGCCTATTTATAGACAACTGTATAAGAAAGGGGTAATGCCCTTGGCCTTGCCAAAGGTTAGGCCAAGTGGCGCAAAATGTTATGAAAAACGTGAAACGATTTCTATTTCTTCTCGCCCTTTTAGTAGTTTTTGCTATGCCCATACAAGCCCATGCCTCTTTGTTGTGTCGAGCTGATCCAATCGTCGTACTTTCCAACGGTTTGATCATGGATGTAGGCGCGAACATTGCCGCGCTGCCTTCACAGGTCACCGAAGTACATTATGACCTTCACGTCCCAACAGGGGTAACTGTCCTGTTCTCGCTACACTTACCAGTTTCGCAGACTTCCCAAGAGACTCTGGCAGTCCATGCTGATCAACTCGCCGGCGACTATCAGGTCAATACGACGGTTCATACGAATCTCGGAAACGTCGATATGGAAGCGGATACCACGCTGTATTCTCTAATGGGGAAGCAGTTATCCTATAATTCGATTGCAGGCCGGGAAGGTACACCGCTGGCAGTCTTCCTGCATTATGCCAACACTCTACAAGCCTCGATAGCCCGTTCCTAATCCCAAAAGATCAGTTCAACAAACGCAAGTCATTCTGAAAATAGTGGATGACAAAGAAAAGACCTCCAAGTAAACTGTGGATTGAGAAAAACAGTAGACTTGGAGGTCTTCTGTTGTGAAAGATTAATCTAACGAGGATGCGAATCTGCTCGACAAAACCCTGCCCACCAATCTTGTTAATTTGCTTGGCATCTTACTCATGATCCCAATTGGCCTGCTTACCTTGCTCCCCTATTGGTTGGTCTGGCATGAGATCGCGCTCATCAATTTTAATATAGGGATAATTCTCATCTCGCTGATTCCCAGTATCATCATTCACGAGGGATTACATGGTGTTGGCTATATGCTGGGTGGTGCGAAATTTAGCGAGGTTAAGTTTGGCTTTTTGCTCTCTAAACTTGCCCCCTACGCGCACTGCAAAATCCCGCTAAAGGCTTCCAGCTATCGAATCGCTGTAGCACTCCCCGGTTTCATTTTAGGCATCTTACCGCTAATTTGGGGACTCGTTGCCCATAGCCCAACGATAACGTTTTACAGCCTGACCATGATTCTGGCAGCAATAGGCGATCTCATCACGTTAGCGATGCTTTTGCCCATAAACAGCGATCTTCTCGTGCAGGATCATCCTTCAAAACCGGGGTTTCAGGTGCTGCTCACTCATTAAATAACAAATCTACCGGTTGGATGCTGTAATGAATTAAAGATAGCTGCTCAGGTAAACAAGATTTCAATGCCTACCTGAGCTGAGCAGTTATTTGATTTATGGTGGTAGTGTTTCGGCTAGCTCACACTGGGGGCCAAGGATAGTTGGGGCCGGGGCCGGGGCGTGGATACTCGCGGCGTTGCAGGATACGCCGCATCCGCGCCATCAGGGCATGAACTTCGGCTTCCGCCAACAGTTTATCCAGTTCGAGTCGTGTACCGCAGTGCGTATCCTCGATCTGCCCATAGACCCGCTGAATATCGGCAATGAGGGGATCGGGGATCGGCTTTCCGGCAAAATCCCAGATTACTGTTCGCAGTTTGGGCGAGGTGTGGAATGCGATGCCGTGATCGATACCCCATAGATGACCATCGGCTGCCAGCAAACAGTGACCGCCCTTGCGATCCGCGTTGTTAATTACATAGTCGAAGGCTGAGAAACACATCAACTGATCTGCGAACGATTCATCCAGCGAAAAATAGTTCACTTCAGGGTTGTTCTGGATATAAAGCTGTACCGAGCCAAGCCCGCGAGATCCATCGCGCAGCACGGTTGGCGGGACAATTTTCCAGCCAAGTGCGTCCGACACCACATAGGCGGCGGTTTCGCGGCAGCACAACGTACCGTCAGGAAAATCCCACAAGGGACGCTCACCACGCTGGGGTTTGTAGACCGCCAGCGTGGTCATTTCTTCATCGCTCACGCCGACCAGAAAGGTGTAGTTGGAACTCCACCGTAACATGCCATGTTCTTCACGGATTGTGCCACAGGCCAACAACCGCAGTATTCGCTCTATGTCCGCCGGCTGCTTCTTGGAATCCTCAGTCATCGCCCGCTGCTCACTCTACTCGCCATTACCGTTAGGAATGCCTACTCAACTTCGTCATCAAGTCCAGTAATACAGAATGCGTCCGTTACTTTTCGGGTCGGCGCGACCCTGCCGAACCACTTCGAGTGTGTAATTGCTTAATGCGCGTACTTGCTGCCGGGTAGCCCACAACCGCACGACGCTCGGTTGTGCTGCCAGAGCCGGATCTTGTTCTTCGTCCGAAACGACCAATTCTTGCGCGACCAAGATAATCATGTCGCGGTCTTCGTCGTAGCCCAAGCCCATTTGCGCGACACGGAACTGCGGTTCAATGGGTTCGCGCAGGTCCATATTCAAGGACGACAATTCTATCGCATCGCTGGTTAGTGCGTCGCCACGCTGCCGAGTTAGATCGTTGAGGAGTTCGCTAATCGCCTCTGCCAGCGCCCGTGCCTGCTCTTTCTCAATCGTCAACGTCACAATCTGAGCGCCTTTGCCGGACTGCAAATGAAACAAACGGCGACCCTTTGGGCCAACCGTGCCGACGGTCAGAAAATCTACAGGATTCAGTTCAATTTCAACATTCGCCATGCAGCGAAAACCTTTCATCCATGATACTGATAAATACTGCTTACGGTTGTGAAGCTGCCCCACTACGGGCTACCTGCTGGGCATGTTCCGCCAAAGTTCGTAACTCCGGCACACTTGCCCACAAGTTTAACACTTCTGGGGTAGCTTGGTCTACACCTAGCATTTCGATAATGTTAACAGAGACGAGGCCAATTTCCACATTATAGTGAAGTTCAAACTTCCCGGCACGGAATAAAACTGGTTCGGGGTTTTGCAAGGTGGGTACTTCAGCAGTACGCAGCGTGGCAAGATCGGGATGCTGCTTGAACAACGCCTCGATTTGTTCCGCCAACAACAACGCTTGAGTCTTTTCAATTAACACCGTCGCCACTTCGCCCGTTTCGCGAGTGGCCTGTACGTAAAACGTGCGCGATCTAGGTTCCCCGACAGCATCAACAGTTACCGAGTGAACTGCCTTTTTCTGCTCATACGCTTCATCAAAGGCGGGAGCATGATGCTTTAACGGTTTGGGCAGATAGCTTGTCTCGTTAACCTGATGGATAAAGGGTCGTCCACCGCTCATCGAAATAATACTCAACGAGGCTGGCGCAACGTCAATGCGCTGGAATAGATCAAGGTGCATTCCCATGTAGTGTGCCAAAATCATCTTAATCACATCACTGTGCGATACCACCGCGACGGTTTCGCGGGGGTGCTTGATGACTAGTTTTTCCAGTGCGTTAACGGCTCGAAGCTGCACATCGCGCATGGCCTCTCCGTTGGGGAATGAAGCTCGGCTCGGATTGCCCTGAATCACACGCCACATTTTGCGTTGGGCGAGTTTGCGGATCTCCTCGCCTGTCCAGTCGCCGTAACGGACTTCACCCACTCCCTCTAGTAGTTGCACTGTGAGATCGGGATGATGGACGATCACCGCCTGAGCCGTTTCGATAGTCCGTTCGAGTGGGCTGCTGTAGATAGCGTGGATCGTCTTTTCAGCCAAACGTAGGCCAAGCGCCGCTGCCTGAGCGCGTCCATCGTCGTTCAGATGTACCCCCGGAGTCCAACCTGCCAGACGATGGGTTTTGACATAATCGTTAACCGCGTGGCGTATCAGCAAAAGTTCAGTCATGGTGTTCCCTTATCATGGCGAATCATAGCACATTGCGCCCTTGCTGAACAATAAACGCAACACAATCAGCGGAGTACATTCAAAAGCGAGAAAGACTAAAATAGAATGAAAACAAAATAGCCAAACTGGTCGTTTGGCTATTGAAACCACCTTGGCAGCGTTAATTGTTCAACTTAGCTACGAAGATAGGGTTGGGAGTAGGCGCAGGACTGCCTTTGCGCGGCTCAATGGTGATC
>JBDTVG010000143.1:0-6946 GCA_040007395.1 Chloroflexota bacterium | reverse complement strand
TCAGCACAATCAATTGCTGGCGCAACAAGGCATTTTCGGCGACCAGCTCGGACTTACTGCGCAGCAAATCGCTGGCTGTCTCCAGTGCTTGGGAGCAGGTGGCTGGTTTGATCTTGGCTTTGAGCCAGTTTTGCACTTTCTGTAGAATCGCCACACCGATACGTTTGATCGAAGCCAGCCATTTTTTACGATCAATACGCTGTTTTTGCAGAGGGTGTACGTCTTGTTCTTTATCGAACTCAGCACGCGGCGAGTCTACCTAGCGGATGATCCTCGGCTCAATTGTCGGGGAAATCGTCGCTAGCCCATTGAGCCATCCGCTGTAAGGATTAAAATGCAGAGGAATTCTTGGACACGGAAGGGAGAAGGAATATATAAAAACCCTGTGAACAGACAAGATGACTCGCAATATATGACCAATTTCAGGCCTTCGTTGTTTCGAGAATCGCCAAAAAGTGTATTGGTCGGTATAGTTCGAGCATCAAAAAATCAGGGATGGATAACGCACGGTTGACCAGAAATTCTTCTATTGGCGCAGCGCTGATGATGCTGTTGCTCACTTCAATGGCGTGCAATCTCACACTCAACAATCCCACCGTTGTGCCAGCACCGACCATTACTACATTGCAACCTACCAAGCCCACTGAACCGCCGACAGTTGCACCGCCAACCCTAACGCCGACTCACAATGGGCCAACTGAGGTGATCAAGCCTACGCCGTCCTATGTGCCTGCCACGGCGACTCTTGCCCCGCCAACGATTAGCCCTGTGCCTACCGCCAATTTATCGGCGAAGGTGTGTCCAACTTGTGAGAGTTTGCGGGTACGCGAAGCGCCCAACACTACCTCAGCGATTATTGCCCAACTGCCCTACAATACTGAGATAAAGGTAATCGGGCGCACGACAGACGGCAACTGGTTTAGGGTAGTAATGAGCGATGGTCGCGCCGGATGGGGCTATGCGCCGTTTGTGGTCGTCAGCGGCGATATTAACACGGTCAATATTATCAATATCACGGGTGAAACGGTGGCGACGAACGCGCCGCCTGCTGCTGCCCAAATTCCTGCTGGTGCGCCGCTAGACGGTAATATCGTGACAGGCGTAACCAGCACCTCTCGCCAGATTTTTCTCAATGGGCAGGCGAAGGGCAATCTCCCCGGTGTATTCACGCGAGTTGGCGACAGTCTGACCGCGCACTCGGCTTTTCTACATCAGTTTGCCAACACTGCTTACGATTTGGGCGCTTACAATTATCTGCAACCGGCGGTAAGTTTCTTTTCGGGGTTGAACGCACGCGGCGGAAATCCGTTTCTGGCGACATCGTTGGCAGAGCATAACAACTGGACAACCGCCGACATCTTGAATCCTGCCAACGCGCCATCTGGAACCTGTTCATCCGGTGAAACGCCGCTCAGTTGCGAGTATCGTCTGGTAAAGCCATCCGTATCCCTGATCCTGATTGGCACGAACGATGCAGCCCGCGATGTTTCGCCCGCACAATATCAGACCAATTTGCAGCAGATCGTGCAAACGTCAATAGATATGGGCGTGATCCCCGTGTTAAGCACCTTGCCACCCAAACATCTTGACGCTTGGAACAACGGGCGAGTCGATCAGTTCAATGGAATTATCGTCGCAGTCGCCCACGCCAACGACATTCCATTATGGAATTTCTGGCTGGCGCTTCAGAAAGTGCCTAATCAGGGGATTGTCGATGATGGCGTACACCTGAGTATTCCGCCGGATGGTCAAAACGTGATCTTCGACTCGTCACGGTTGGCCTACGGCTTTCCGGTGCGTAACCTGACCGCTTTGCAGGTGCTTGATACGCTGCGCCGACAGGTGCTTTACGGCGGCAATAGTGGTGGTCAGGTGATCGCACCCGCAAATGTTCCGTCGCAGGGTTTGGCCTCCGGTGCGCCAACCGCTCGACCTTGCGATGGTGCGCCACTGCCCCAGTTGATAGTCGGGCAGACCGGACATGTCACCGCCGGCCTGCCGAACAAATTACGGGCGGGACCGCATAAATCCGATACCGTAATTGGCAACATGCCCGGCGGTGCAGCCTTTAGTGTGGTTGGCGGGCCAATCTGTGCTGATGGGCTGCGCTGGTGGCAGGTGACTTATAACGGCCTCAACGCTTGGACTGCTGACGGTCAGGGTAGCGAAAGTTGGCTGCAACCCTGATTACAGTCATCCACCGCTGCTCAACATGGTGCGAATATCCGCCGCCATTGGATCGGGCAGCGTCCCTACCGGATAGACCGTGCGTAATCGCCCCTGCGCGTCCAGCACATATGATTCTGTGCTGTGTCCGATCAGGCCAGTGTCGGCTTTGCTAAACACGATCTGGAAATCTTTTGTCATCTGTTGCAGGGTGGCATCGTCAGGAGTTAGGCCGATAAACGATTTATCGAAGGCCGCGAGATAGCGGGTCAGCACTTCGGGCGTATCGCGGGTTGGGTCAACGCTGACAAAAACGAAGGCCACCTTATCCGCGAGTTTACCAAGCGACAGTTTAATACGGGTAAAGTCCGAGAGCGTGATCGGGCAGACATCAGGACAATTGGTGTAGCCGAAAAACATCAGTACCGTCTTGCCATGTAGATCACTTAAATGCGCCGTTTTGCCAAATTGATTGATGAACGTCCCGTCGTTGATTGTGCGCGGCGGATCGATATTCACGCCGCCCGATGAAATCGGCGCTGGAGTCGCCGCACCACACGCGCTTAGAAAAATCAATACAAGGATTGCGATAAACAATTTGTTTCGCATGAAAACATTGCATCTCCTCTTTAGGAACTATCACCTAAGGAGTTTACCTCACCCCATCCCGATCTTGCTTCCGACTTCTAGTGACCCCGATGGCGGGCTTTGGCTTTGGCGCGGGCGACATCGCGTTTGTATTCGCGCAAAGCTTCGCGTTGCTCGCGATTGACTATCGACGCGCTTTGTTTATTCTGCTCGATCTGCAAGCGCATCGCATCGTGAGCTTGGCTGGTAATGCCCTGCTGCGCGATCTGTTTGCGGACTTCACGCTGCGCCCGCTTGGGATTGACTTGCTGCTCGATAATGGAATCGATAGGCAAGCCAGTAGTCATGTGTGCCAGCAAGGCAAGCAGATCGCGCTGGACGAATTCGTACACTTCCTGATCGCTTGGTTCAGCGCCGAAGATGTATCGGGCGGCATAGAGATAGTTATCGCGTTCTACCTCAAGGATGCCAACCCAATAGGGCGCGTCAAAAAGAATGGTCAGCCGCATCATTTCCCCTCCTATCAATGGGATGCCCGGCTACTGGACATCCTAGTTGATAGGAAGGATACGACAGCCAAGCGGCTGCACCCGGACTACCCACCGGGCCGTGTTTTTGTAGCTTATCAGCGATTATACAGGATTTATTACAGGCAGTGAAGGATTCTATTTTGCGGCAATTGCGCCGATATGCTGCTGGACAAGCGGCTCAAGTTCCTCCCATTCAATGCTGGTTTGCCGCCCATTATCGAATTCCGCCGTGACCCACGCTTGAATCGCCTGTAAGCCGCCATCATCCTTCGCAATGTCCAGCCCCATGTGCTGCCGAATCAGGAAAATCAGTCCGGCTAGTCCACTATCTTTGGTCAGCGATACTTCCAACGGCCGGCCTAGTAACTGCGGGACATTGAACGGCGCATACATCCACCAGAATTTGTTCAATCCGTCCGCGTGGACTCCAGCGCGAGTACGGTGTGCATCTCGCCCATACAATGGATATTTCGGCGGGATAGGTTCGCCCATGCGGGCATAGAATTCGACAAGTTCGTTGAGCACCGTAAAGTCGGGGGCATTCTCGGCATAATAGCCCATCCCAATAAGGTGGAGTAACACGGCTTCCAAAGGCGCATTGCCTGTCCGTTCGCCTTTGCCAAGCGAAGTCCCGTTAATGACGGCACAGCCTTCGCGCACCGCTGCTAAACAGTTTGCTACGACCAACGCGGTATCATTGTGGGGATGAAATTCCAGATCTTCGGGCAACAGACCCATCGCCCGCAGAGTCCGAAAAAGACGCGGGATACTGCGTGGCAAATCCACATCATCGTAAGGCAAGCCAAGCCCCATCGTATCGCATAGGCGGAACTTGGGTCGCAGTCCACTTGGTGCGCAAATCTCCTGTACGGCTTCGATGAACGGTTGAATAAAGTCCAGCGGCGCACGAGTCGCATCTTCGAGATGCAACCGAGGGCGAATCCCGGCTTGAACGGTCACGCGTACTGCCTCTAAATAGGTCTGGGCTGCCTGATTGCGTCCGCCGGGTTTGAACTTATGAAAGGTATGATAATCGGACGCAGAAGCTAACATCCCGGTTTCGCGCACGCCTAGCGTTTTGATGAGTTCGACATCTTTGGCGGTAGCTCGAATCCATGTTGTTGGCTCAATCGGCGCGCCACTCCGGTAGCGTGCTAAGGCTCCCTCAAGGGCGGCACGATCCGACTGACGATAGACAAAAAATTCTGCTTGCCGGATCGCCCCACTGCTGCCCGTGAACCGACAGAGCAAATCATAAATGGCGAGACTCTGTTCGGTGGTCAGCGGTAAGCCACCCTGCTGACCGTCGCGGTGAGTAGTTTCTGTAGTCCATACTTTGGCGGGCAGAGTCGCCGGACGCTCTGTCCATGCGTACCGGGGAAAGCCATCACGGGGAAAACTGTCCAGAAAATATTCAGGAGTTTGTGGTTCGGGAATCATAGGTACATTCTCTCATTACTGATGACTAAACCTTTGCTTACAGCATAAAATAGGTTATATATATTGTCAATGTTGATACAAAAATCAATATATTAACAGAGGGATGATGAGCAAAAAACGTTACCTGACTGCCAAAGAAGCGACTACCCTGCTGGGAATAAGTGCAACCACGCTTTACGCTTATGTCAGTCGGGGCTTGATCTTTAGCGAAGCCTCACCAGAAAACAGCCGAGAACGCCGTTACCGAGCCGAAGATGTGCAGCGACTCCTTGATCGCAAGGCGCAGCGGCGCGATCCCGCACAGGCTGTGCAGGAAGCACTCCATTGGGGCGCTCCCATTCTGGAGTCGGCGCTAACCCTCATCACTGAAAACGCCTTGTATTATCGAGGGCATGATGTTCGCACCCTTGCTCAACTACATAGCTTTGAAGAAGTGGCGGCGCTGCTATGGACAGAGTCGATGGATCATGCGATGGTGCTTTTTGATACACCGCTGCCATTCCCTTTGCCTGCAATACCCGCCGACTCGCCTATCGCGAAAATGAAAATCGCGCTGGCCTTGACCGCCGAGCAAGATTTAGCAGCCTACACTCTCACGCCGGAAAACTGCGCTCAAACCGGAGCGCGTATCCTGCACTTGCTAACTTACGCACTGACTGGCGATCCTGTTTTTGCCCCGATGATTGCGGCGACTCTGGCTCGTGCGTGGCAGGTAGAGTCGATACTCATTCTGAATACTGCGTTGATTTTATGTGCGGATCACGAACTGAATGCTTCTTCATTTGCTGCCAGAGTTATCGCCTCGGCGGAAGCTACGCCCTATGCGGTTGTGGCGGGTGGGTTGGCGGCACTTGAGGGGATTCGGCATGGGGGGCTTACCCGACGTACAGCGGCTTTCCTGCGCGAAGTGGAACAGGCGGGGAGTCCACTGGTTGTAATTCGCGAACGGCTACAACGAGGCGATACTATCCCCGGCTTTGGACATCCTCTCTATCCTAATGGCGATCCACGCGCTGTTGTGCTGCTTGAACTGTTGAAGTCGGTTGTGCCTGAGCAGGAATTTACTTTATCAGAAGCCGTTATCGGGGATATGCAAAAAGCAACAGGCGAAGCCCCGACGATAGACTTTGCCTTGGTAGTGATGGAACGCGCCCTACATTTGCCGCCCGATAGTGCGTTGGCTCTGTTTGGCCTCGGACGGACAGCAGGTTGGATCGCTCATGCCATCGAACAATATAGTGTCGGACAGTTGATTCGGCCTCGTGCAAAATATGTGGGGCAGTTGCCTACTGAGGGATAGCGTAACGTCTCAAACTCACGGATTTGTTCGCGTAGCCTTGTAGTGATTCAATGATCGCCCATTGTTCATCCGTCAGATTATGCGGATAGCTATCCTTTTGTCGCATTTTTACTCCTGTTTGGTCCGTGGTCTGAGACTTCCAATTTTAGCCTACAGAAGCCATTAATTTTCAAAGGCGTTCGTGCTTTTTAAGCGTCTGCACAATAGCTGGAAAATCAGAGTAAGCCAAAAATTGAATACCAGCTAACTCGACTGGTAATTTAGCCTCTCGACAGATGAGAGGCAATATAAACTTATTTTCTCGTATATAATAGCGGTATTCCATTTTGACATATTTAGAATTTAATGCTTCTGGCGAAACACAGAGAACCAAGCAATAGCAACGTTCAAGAGCTTCATTAACTCTATCAAGCCAATCATCCCCGCCTTCTAGCAAATGTTGGTCAACCCAGACATTTAAGCCTTGTGAACGAAGATGATTTACCAACGGTTCAGCATAAGATAACCAATCTTTGTGATTATAGGATATAAAAATCTCCAATTTTTTAGAAGTATCGTAAAGTAGTGTTTCCTCCAACACAGCTAGTACTTTATTAAGTGCGGGGTGCTGCTGGTTATGTCTATCCATTACTTCTTCATGCCCCTCTATTTCTGGGTTTTGTAATACATTCATCAAGCGAGAAAAATACCCTTCCGAAAGGTAAACAGCATTGCTACGAAGTAACCACCCTGCTATATCTTCCGGTAAATACTCTTCAATATCTTCCAATTCGAACTCAGGCCTTGTAAGCGCAAGAAATTCGCATTTTGAATTGATTGCCATTTTAATTTCCTCTAATAAATAATCGCCTGAATTAATGCAATTAGGCTAGTCACCCGACAGTAGGAGGGAAAGGGCTTGCAGGGCAGGAAAATGCCGGAT
>JBDTVG010000142.1:0-21714 GCA_040007395.1 Chloroflexota bacterium | reverse complement strand
TCAGCACAATCAATTGCTGGCGCAACAAGGCATTTTCGGCGACCAGCTCGGACTTGCTGCGCAGCAAATCGCTGGCTGTCTCCAGTGCTTGGGAGCAGGTGGCTGGTTTGGTCTTGGCTTTGAGCCAGTTTTGCACTTTCTGTAGAATCGCCGCACCGATACGTTTGATCGAAGCCAGCCATGAACCAAACATGAGGTCTTCTCCTCTAACCTAGATCGAATCATGGCCAGCAATTCTACTCCTGAGCGGGGCCGTTTGCACAAGCGGTGCGGTCTTTCGAGGGATCATTTCTTAGAACGGATGGTCCAATCGGCCCTCACAGCCTTAACCAGCAGATTCCCGACCCACCGCCCAACCTTCTATTGCCAAAACTGGAGCAGCGGCAGATCCTCAGCTTACCGATTCTGCATGGTCTTCATCACGATTACCGGTGGGCTGCCTGACTAGGTTTTCGCCTCCAGACGGCCTAACTGACCCCCACAGGTACGCTGCTAGCGAAGATGTACGCAAATAAGCTGAAGAATATGGTATCTCTATCTCCATTTCGCGGCGGCACCAAATCCTACATTTTAATCACAAATGATAAGCAGACTTCCATATTCGTCCACTCTTTATCTCGCTTCAAAGTAACAAATTAGATCGGATGAGCCAATCAGCCAGCACAGGGCTAGCTTACCTTGGCTCATTCATCCCAAGATACGCTGTAGATTCTGGAGCAGTATGCGAATAGAATTTGGTCAGTTAACAGGCTCTACCCAGTAGCCGGTAGCATCAGCTTCTCCCGTCCAACCAACTGTCCCGCGATAATCGACCTTCCACCACATCACACCATCATTGCATACTGGGCCATCTAGTACAGAAAAGGTGCCACCTGCGGGAATTTTACCGATGCTTCTAGAACTTGGAGTCAGTGAAGGGCGTGCGGCCTTAGTGTTTATCAGATTGGGAAGGCCTGGGGTTACCCGTCCGTGTCCATTGATTGAAAGACGTGGAGGCCGCACAAAGCCTACGCACCTCGATACACCACCGTTTGAACCGCCTGATCCCGATGCTGAGCCGTCTTTCACTGACCCTGCTCCATTGAGACCATAGCAGCGCCAATTGTAGGCGAGGATATCCCTGTTGCCATCGCGAATGACAAAGGCATTAGGGTTATTGTAAGTAAGGCGGCAGATTTCGTCAAAATCGGTGATGGTTAGGCGGACCGTTTTTTGCCGGTTGGAGCAGAACCAGTCACGGTAATCGGTACGGACTCCAGAGTAGCCGAGGTGATGACAATAGCCTTCCACTTGGAATTCACCGGGGCCAAGCGCGGCATTCGAATCACTCAGTCCAACGCCGCCTGTTAGCCGATAACTACCAGTAGGAGGAGAATTTCGCTGATTGACCGACGGAATGCTGCCGGCCTCCACTTGATCCGCGTTGTTGCCGTTGTTGTCACTGGTACTATCTGACGACCCCGACGTAGAACTAGGGTTAAAGACTCGCTGAATCAATTTCGGTGCGGACCATGCAGGCCACCCATTCTGGTCATTGGTATCGGAGATACGCCGCCAACTTTGACCATTAACATTGATCACAGCCACCGCCCGCGTCTTGCCACGCCACAACATAAAGGCAATAGACTGACCGTCGGGTGCCCAAGAGGGGTAACCCAAGAATTGATCCTGAAGGGTAGAGAGTAGGTTCGGTGAACCGCCACTTGAGGGGATCGTCAGCAAATTGCCTTGTCCGTTCTGATTACTGGAAAAAGCCAATGTCGCGCCATCGGGCGACCATGCTGGTGAGTCACAGTCGGCATCAAGCTGGGTCAGAGGGTGAGAATTGCCACCAGTGGCACTAATTAGATAGATCTGAAAATGACCGCCCGCGTTACTGGAATACGCAATTTGCTGTCCATCGGGCGACCATGCAGGGGTTTGCACTTCCACATCAGGATTTGGATCAGTCGTTAGTTGTCGCTCACTGTTGTTATTCACATCCAAAATATACAGGTCGTTCTTGCCACCCTGATTCGAGATGAAGGCAATCTGCTGACCGTCCGGCGACCAACTCGGCGAGATGTTTGTACCATGATTATGTGTTAGCCGTCGCTGATTACTGCCCTCTGCATTCATCACATAGATTTCACTGGTTTCGTCTCGTTCGGACGTGAAGGCAATCTGCTGTCGGTCCGGCGACCAGTTTGGCTCAGTGTTCGGGTTACTCCCTTGCGTCAATTGCTGCTGATTGCTGCCATCTGAGTCCATCACATAGATGTTGAATTGCCCATCCCGGTCAGAAGCAAACACTATTGAATTTGCATTCACCTGAGCCGTTTGACTTGGCTGCCCTGTACTGATCGGCATGAGTGCAAGAATCGAGAAGATAACTACGTACATTGAATGCTGATTCATTATTTTCGCCTTTCAGTCGATGGCTTCCATCGCCGTCTCAGACGTTTTTCTTCGATAGCCCCACTGGCTATCTTTTGATATTGATCACGGGTAAATGGTTAAGGTTCCATCATCTACGATTACTGATTTGATCTTTTGGGTGATAAGCGTGTTTTGCAGCCACGTATTCAGCGCGTTTTGCACCTGATCCGCTATCCCCGTCCCGCTAATATCCACGCCTGCTACAGCAAGCGATGTAATATTAAAGTAAGGGATGCCATTTCTCACTTCAATCTGCCCTTCAACGACGAGGCGGCGAGATACTTTATTGAGCAGCGGGAGTTGTACTTCAATCATCCCTGAGACATGGACCAGATCAGTCGAAAAGCTGACAGTCACATCCTTCAAGATCGGGATCTTCGTATTCGCTAGAGTAGTCGCATCTTCCTCAGTAATCGGGATTCCGCCGGGTGGCAAGGTTCCACTTCGAGTTGGGCGGAGAACTTGTGTGGGGACGCTAGCATCGGGGGAACTATTGATCGCTACTGGCAGATGGATCGTCGCCGTGGCTCCACCTTTTGTTAACGGCGTTACGTTCGGGGTTCCCTTAGTCGCAAAGACTGTGACTGCTGGCTTTGAAGTTGAGGATGCTGACTCAGAACCACTAGTAGTGGGGAGCACTGTTGCGGCTGAGGTTGAAACGGAGTCGGCGGACTCGGAACCACGCAACGTCGGAATGTTGCTTTCGTGAAATTCCAGAACATCTAAACTCAGTTTACCTTCCGTCAATTTAAAAGATTGCACTTGCTGACGAACAAGATACTTGAGTAACCAATGATTGATTGCGTCGCGGGCTTGCTGCCCACGCTCAGTCTCGACTGATTCCACGCCATTAACTTTAACGGAGCTAACTTGCGTTTCCAATTTGCCATTATTCAGCGTTAACTGCCCCACGATTTCAAGTACCCCTTGTATTTTCGCGTTCAACGGGCCGTTAACTTCTGCTGTCCCAGTAATCTTAATACCATCAGGATTAAAAGAGACTTTAAGATCATGAATATCAGTCAAATCTGCTTGAATTTGCTGAGTAGCGTCTACATCAGTCAATTCGAGATGCTTGACGGCGGGCGGCAAAGAGGTAGCCGTATGGATCACCGGAATCTTGATAGTTGCTGTTGCGCCAGCGGCCTGACTGATTTTTGTTGGAGGCGGGGTTACTGGGAGCGTATTGGTTTGTGCCGGGATTATTTCTGCACTTCCTGGTTCAGGGGTATCAGTCGTCAATACGCTCGTGGATTTTAGATCCAATTCCGCTTGGTGAGTTTCATACTCGCTACCAATAGTCTGGTAAAAGGTTGCACTTTGACTGTATTCCTGTGGTTGAAGCGGATTAGCCGCCATGCTTATCCCCCAGGGTAACACAGCTAAAATAAGCAATATGATTATGGCAGCGACAGCTATCTTCCAGGTGCCTGTTTTTTGTGGGCGTTGGCCTTGTGTATGCGGTTCCATAGATAATCTCCTATTGTATTGAACCAGTATCCTGCGAAGCATCTTGTTTGTCGGATGACTGGCTCGTTCCTCGCAGTACGCAAGCCGATTCGCTTAACGCGCCGTTAAGCCGCTGGAAAAAGGTGGCATTGGCAACAGTCTCAATATTGGCATAACGATTTCCACTATATATCGCATCGAAGTAGGTCAACGTATAGTAGTTTTGCGATTGCTGACCGAGGAACACGGCCCAACTCATCAGAACCGTTACCGTTAAGATGAAAAACCATGTGACTTTCTGCTGGGCCAGCGAGCGCAGCAAGCGACCTCTCGTTGTCCAAGTTTCCTGTAGCCGGAGTGCTAGAATACTTCCGCCGATGGCAACCACAATTTGTAATAGAAGGTACAGCCATGTTGACAAGATATGACCAACACTGTTGAAATCGTCGTAGCGTAGACTCCCGGCCCAGCAATATAGATTCAAACTAGACGAAAAGCCGCTGTAACCCCAATGGGTCACGGTGAAGGGTTCAAGCGTCGCAAAAAAGACCCGGAACTTCGGACTTGTCACGACCAGCACCGAAAAGGCGAGGATCACATTGGCAATGATTACCCCGATGGCGATCTGTGTGGCTCGATCATTGTTTGCCCCAACCACTGAAGACACCAACAAGCCCAGACTTAAGGCCGCAATGCCTGTCAGACATAAGGTAACGATAATCGAAAGTTCAACAGAACTTGCCTGAACTGGGGTATTAGGAAGTTCCTTATTCTGAAATTGGATGAAATAGGCTGCAAACAGTGGCAGTACCAAGAGCAACACTTGCCCAATTCGCCAAGCGATGCTCGATGTCGTTTTCCATCTAGTTTTATGATGCAGGGCAATATCGACCAATCCCGCGCCGACTAAACCTAGCCCAACGACGAAAGTCAACGTCCGGGCAATCGGCATACCCGTCAACGCCAGAATGGTCAAACAGACAAAAATGCCGATGACAACTGATAGCCATACTACCTTAGACATCACATAGGCCAGTGGATCAAGCCCTTTGACCCGTTCGTGGATATAGATGCGAAATTCCTTGCTGATCTCGCGATGGCTATTGAAAGCCCCCGTAATGACCACTAGGATGGCAAATAGAACGACTGTCTGGCGTGCGGCGGAGGCATCTTTGGCTTTTAGAAACACCTCGGAAGGCGCAATGAGAAGGAGAAAGCCTGCGACAAATCCAGAGAACAAAATGGTAAAAATGCCGCCGAGATCATTGTAGCGTCCCAGAAAGTACCGACTAAAGAGAATCCGAAATTGTCGCCAGCTAGAGTCAACTTTGCGTTGTTTCGTTTCTACGGATGGATAGTGCTGAGGTTCGGGTGGTGTAGCATGTTCACGGTCAAAGAAATCCTGAGTCTTGTAGTAGTCAAAGATCGTTGCCCAGTGTTCGAACTTGTTTGATGAATCGGGAATACTACGCCCCGCGTCAACAATATTCTGCTCAAGTGTCTCAAAAACATCGTCAGGACTGCCTTCGCAGACCAACTTGGAATTGGCGATAAATACGATATGGTCACAGCGATCTAGCGACGAAAGCGTATGGGTGATCAGCAAAATCGTTGGGCCATTGCCTTCGTTATGGGTTGCCGAAAGCCGCCGTAAACTATCCATCAAATCACGTTCAGCGTTGGGGTCAAGATTGCTGGTTGGCTCATCCAGCAGCAGCAGTGGTGGGTCCGTCAGCATTTCTGCCGCAATATTTACCTTTTTCCGTTCACCGCTGCTGAGAGTTTTGACCAGTTGATCTACACGGGGGTCTTCTGGCGGGATTCCCAATCCATCAAGATTGAAGGCGATCCGTTCTAAGATTTCGTCGTCGGTTAGGTCTGGACGGCGCAATCTGCCAATGTGCATAAGCACTTGGCGGACCGTCAGTTCCTCATGCAAGACATTATCGACTGGCACATATCCGATGCGCTCAAGCCAGTACTCCGGGTTCTCGTACAGACTTTCAAACTGACCATCATCCTGACTGAACAGAATCCGCCCCGAATAAGGTTTATCTCCCACAAGCGCCTTGAACATCGTGGTTTTGCCGGCTCCATTCGGGCCGATAATCGCTACAAAATCCCCCGGCTGGACTTGAAACGCAATGTTCTGTAAGATGGATCGGCGAGTGGTACGAAACCCGCCGCCTTTTACCACCCAGAGATTCTCAACCCATATCGAAATTGGTGCAGTTGTTGTAAGTGCCATCTGTAGTTTTTTCTGGAGATCCGCTATTTGCGGACCTCCACTCCTACGACTTGACATTGAAGGTCAATGACTACATCGTAGGTTCCGAGCGTATCGCCCTGTCCTTGAACTTTACCTTGCTGGATATTCCCCTGACGGATCACCTGCGTCCACTCGATGTTATAGGCATAGATGTGATTAGCTGGCACCTCGGCAGGAATAACACAGGATTTTTCTCCACTGCTATCGGAGAGATCGTAAAACTCAAGAATCCGATCCTTTACCTGCTTTTCGTCCAACTGGGAGTTGGAGTTTAAGGTCAGGTTGATAGTGTGGCGGAAGCCTTTTTTGGCATTAACGTTGGTTGCCAAGTCTTCCGTACCCTTCGAATTATCAATATCGCCGGTTGTTTCTTTGAAGACTTTACCGAGCTTTTCTTGAAGGTCTACGATATTGAATTCTTGGGAACCCGCGCAAGCAGCGAGAACTAACGCCAAAATGATCATGAGAACGATATTCTTACGACGCATTTGCCCCCCTAATTTTTCGTAGAAAGCGTTAAATAGAACTTATGCCAGCAATCACTTTAATTGGCGCGATGTAGCATTGCTTAACTCACGTCCCACACGCAGCCGTCGGGAACGGTGTAAAACGTCGCGAAAAGCTGGACCGGTTCGTTACTGCCACCAACTACTGAAAATCCAATCACATTTCCTAGAGAAACCGTCGCGTTGATCACAACCCCATTCATGAGGAATGGTCCGGCGGTATGAAAATTGCGATCCTTGTCTTTAAGGTCTTTGCCATTCCTCGACAGATAGAAAAATGAGGATGGATATTCAGTCCCTGTTGGGTTACGGAAAAGGTCAACAACAGCGACCAGACGGCCTTTGGTAGTGCTCGTCCATGTCGTATCGATAGAGTCGACGGTGGTTATCGACTTAACACACACCGGAGGAGCTTCTTTCGGATTCACATTAATAGAAGAAAACCTGATCGTTTCTTTCGGAACCCACCCCGCATAGCGGAAGTTATCACAGGCCCAGAGGACGCGATACCACTTGCCTAATTTATTGTCGATATCAAAGACAACGACCCGTGCATTTTTAGGAATCGTCACCAGTACAATTGGCTGAGCTTCTGTCGTAAAGCGAGGTTGCGTAAGCAACTCTACGTCTTGGAGTACCAATGGTTCAGGGCGTGCTCCCTTGAAACGCGGAAGACTACCGGGAGCAGGAATACAGCTACTTGTTTCTTGGAATAGTGCGGCGTGTTGAGCATAAACTCCTGATGGCCCGCTAGCGATCAGCAAGATCGCAAGCATAATGCAGTATTTGACCCGTTGTAACATTGGTGTCTCCTCCAAAAACTTTAACCAGGCAATAGCATATAGAAACAATGTATTCTTCAACCAGTATATTTTTTGCGGCGAATATAATTATAAGAGAAAGCGATTAATATATACTTTAATTACAAAAGATAAGAATATATCAGTTTTGAAAAATATGAAAGTGTAAATTGAACGAATAACTGTTCCGTACAGCAACTATTCCACATGATCCGCTATCATTGTTTTGGGGTGGAATTCTGGTCATTCGGCTCTGCCGAGGGGAAGTAGAACGGATCGCCGCGTTGGATAAAGGCAGCTAGCCTAGACCAAAGCTTAAACTCGTCTTCAAGATAGGTCGGCAGCGGCAATCCGAATTCTTGCAGGATAAGTTTTCGGTAGTAGTCGAAGCTGACTGCGACCAATTGACCTAGCGCTGCCGCTGCACTGACACTAGCCCGGTAGAATCCAACAGTTGTCAGCAGACTAACGACAATAGTCAGGATAAGCAATTCACCATAAGTGGTTCGACCAGTGAGTAATAATATGAGCGCTTCTAAGAGGATCAGAGCGCTGAAGGCTGATAGGTTCAAGACCAGATCGAGATTCGTTTTTTGTGTATTCAGTCGGTCAAAGTGTTCGGGCGCAGCCTTCTGTAAAAGGGTGTAGAGTCTCACCCAGAAAATTGTCACATCGATACCGTAGCGTGTTTTTGTATATTCTGGGATAGCCGCCAACGCATTCCCGAAAGCTGTTGGCGCAATCAATTGCTCGGTCACAGGCAGGGCTACCGACTCAGGCATTTGATCCAAAATGGCATATTGTTCAATAATAGCTGCCCTTATCTCGCTCTGACTATTCAGCGTATTTACCCTCTCTTGTTCGGTCAGCCCAGGTCCGTCGAGCAAAACAAGGTTTTTTTGGTAAGCTTCTCGATGGCTTCTCAAAGGTGTGTAACGGGCTTCCACGATCTTCCGGTTGGATTGCATCGCACGAGAGAGAACACGATTCTTGATGAAGTCAATATTGCCGCTGTACAGGCGAATGAGGAATGTGTTCAGTCCTACCCACAGAATAGCCAACGCGAGTGGAATCAAAAGCAAGATCACCAGCGTCGGCAGATCAACCGTCTGCGTTGCATTGGAAAGAACCAGCGTTGGCAGCAGACCGGGGAAAGCCTGATTCCATAGAGGCATCAGGATAAAGATATGGCAGATCACAAACACTGCCGATGGCAAATAGTAGGCAAACAGGAAAGCTTGCCCAATCTGTTGTACACTACCAGACATTAAGCTTGTCAGTTCGCTCATTCTTTTATCTCATGTCCACACTGGCGACAAACATACTTTGCTTGTTTGACATCATACTTGCGGATGGCGACCTCATGACAAATGAGGCAATAATAGCGTTTGACCTGCCCATCAATCGCTTCGGGCGTTAGAAAAGGGTCGTCATGTAACTTTATGGCTTTGAAGAAAGTTCCTAACAAGCTGAGGTTATGGCTCGGATCGCCTAGACTGGGGTTGTAGAGAACCCCGTAGATCGCTGCATCTTGCATCACGATGAATACGCCGTGAGGCAAATCCGCTAACGCTTGCGCTACTTCGCTGCTACTTTCGGGTGTCTGGAGGGGAAGCACCCGATCAGCGCTCCGAAGCGGTACTGTGCTTAGTGGAGAATTTAGTCCTTCCGAACCAGTAAATTCTACAAATTCGCTTAAATCATTGAACAGAGCCGTGCGGTATTCGGTTGGGCCATCTCGAACTACCAGCATAGCATCTTCGAGAGACCCATTTATCGCGGCTAATGCGATGAGGGCATCGTTCAATCGCTGATCGGGTGTAGCCTCAATAAACATCATTCCATATTTTGTAAATGCCCACTCTTGCAAAGGCATGATCATTGTTCTCCATTGGCAGATGGGTTAAAGGCTAGATGTAGTAATGTGCCATCCCCTGTATTATATGTCCAAACACTATTATTAAATAATATAGGGGCAGTCGGATACTTGCCGGTAGCAAACACACGCAAAAGGTCGCCAGTTGAGGCATCGAACACAGCCGCAGTATTACTATCTCCAAAGGCAAACCATATTTGATTCTCGAAGATCAATGGCTGCCAGGGCCGCGTTCCCACGCTTGTAAACTTATGCACAACCTCATGTGTTTTGCGGCTTATCACCCATAAGGTCGAGTCGTGGGCATAACAACCGAGCCACACAAAGTCCCCAGCTAGGTAGGGTACACTCGGATTCGCGCAAGCTGACCAAGGCCCCAAAAGCTGCCCAGTGCTTGTATCGACTGCGAAGACCCGTGCATCAGTTGGATCGCCCTCTTTCGTCAATACAGGTCGTTTGTAGGAGACATACCAGAAAATGCTGCCATCTGGGACTGCTTGTCCGGGCGCAGGAAGCGTATCGTATATCTTCCCCCATGTCTTTTTGTCGGGATCGAAACTATACAGTCCTGGAACTTTAGTGATGCCTGTGTCTTGGACAAAGACATCAAGCATAAATTGACCCGCGCTATCAACAGGCGGCGCGCCTGCCGTCAACCACAATAACCCACCGTAAGGGATCGCGGCCCAAGGAGCGAACCGGGTATGCGGCAGATCGTAGGTTGCCACAATGCTTGGGGTAGCATTGTCAAGTTGGTACAGTGTGCCGGTGGTGGTGGCAGAAACCCCCAGCCATACGTCATTTTGTGTGCTAAATAACCCAGTCGGTGCAATTCCTAGATGCCACTCAGCCAGTTTCTTCAAGGATTCCTTGTCAAACACAGTGACATTCGGGCTACTCCGTGCATTCGAGAGATCGGTATGTAGTACCCAGATATTTTTTCCAACGATATGAATGGAATGAATTTCACCGTCAACAGCAACCGAATTTTGGGACACAGAATAAATCGGAAGCGTTACCGAATCGAGCCAAGAGGGATTGTTTAGCTTGGGTTGCAAGCGGATCAACTTTCCCTGTGTCGTTTCAGCCGTCCAGATATAGTTGCCATCTGAGATCAGCGGGTATAACGGACTAACCAGATCGACTGATAAAACAGGGCGGCCTGTCTGAGTCGCGTAATCGAGGCCTGTGTAGGCGGAGTCATAGATCAGAATTTGCCCACTGGTATCCTGAACTAGCCACAGTTTACCGTCTCTAATCAACGGAATTTGGGTCAGCGTATCTCGCCCGAAACGGCGCAGCCCCATGTAGACCATTCTGGCTGGAACGGAAGTAAGTGTGGTATCTTGGCACGCAAACCACATATTTGTACCATCGAATACAGGACCATCAGGTCGATTGCATGGAGTCAACGTCCTAAAAACCTTCCCCGACTCCTGATCGATCTGTATCACCTCACCATCTCCGTTGTCTCGCACCGTCAGCCAGATTTCTTCCCCGTCGCTGACTATCCGGTTTAAGCTAGAAGCACCAGGTAGCTCGATTTGATTGATGATCTGGCCATTCGCACTCTCGATAGCTATCAACCGATCATCATCTCGGACAACCCACAGGCGATTATGCACCGCAAATACCCGACGCGGCTGCCCTTGTGCATTGTAGGTATGCAGGATATTAGGCGACTTGATATCCAATTCAAAGAAATGAGATCCTTTGGTTTCTAAGGCCCAGATACGTCCATCCTCTTCTTTAAGCGATACCGGGGTTTCGATCTGTTTGGTTTCTTCAACATCCCCGGTTTGAGGATTGATTTCAAACAAGTTATTACCATCGACGACTAACCAGACCTTACCGTTACCGAACAATCCATCAGTGATTTCAGTGCCGAACTGAAAGTGGGCGGTCTCCAGTGTTTCGGCCTCTATCCTCATCAAATCGTTATCGGTGATTACCCAGATATACTTCTCGCTATGAAATGCTGCCCTTGCATTCGGATCAACGGAAATCTTCCCAGTGACCTCTCCCCGTACAGGATCAATCCGTGTCAGAGTCCAGTCAACCAACGACTGTATCCAAATCGTATGCTCGACCACGAAAGGTAGTTCTGGCGTTTTCCCGACACTGATCGTCTGCGTTTCGTTCTTGGCAGGGTCGATTCTGGTGACTGTGCCAGCGCTTCGATTACTTACCCATAGATAGCCATTCCCTATCACTGGTGGTAAGGGTTCGCTGCCGACCTCAATAGTGGCCTGCAAAACACCACCCAGTGTAAAGCGCTGGACAGTGCCGTTCCCTTTGTTACTGACCCACAGGCTATCGCTCCACAACACCGGAATTTGTGGATTTTCCTGCACTAAGGTTTGTTTCACCCGTCCAGACTGTGCGGCTATCTGAAGCTGGCTTTCGAGTTCCCGTTGAACCCGAATAGTGCTATTCCGGGTTTGAATCTGATCGTTGACAAACCCGCTCCGAGCCATATAGATTGTTACCAATCCCATGAGGATCAGGGCAATAATTGACCAGCGAAGAAAATTGAACTGCTCACGGAACAGATCGGCGCGGTCGGTCTGGAGGTAAAGGATCGGTGCAATCGTATCGCGGACGGCACTGCCATTTCTTATCAGATTGCTGCGGGCCAGAGCTACAGCCGTGTCCACCGGACGATGATTAGCAATTTCGCGAAAAAAGTCAACAGCAAAACGTTCCGCATTGCCCGGTCCGATCTCCGTTTGCATCGCAATAACCGCCGGAATTTCGGAATCGACAGTTAACAGATGGGCCAGCGCTACCGCTTGGGTATCTTTCTGAATGAGGCCCGTCTTACAGGCCAGAAAAAATACCAGCCGGATATCCCGGCTTTTGAGCCGCGCAATGAGATCGCTGGCGGCGAGTGGAAACTGCTCCCCAGGCTGTTTGACCTCTTTCACCGTTGGCCCATGCCCATCATCTAAGTAGATCGCGTTTTCATCGCCGTGTCCGACAAAGCATAGAACGTGATATTTGCTTCGTCCGAGTAAATTATGGCGGCTTAATTCGGTGTTGAGGTCTTGCTCGGTGGCATTGAGGACAACATGCAAGGATACGTAACGACTAAAAAGTTGCCAACGTGGGTGCTGCATCTCAACGAGTTGCCGAACCTGTCCCGTAATCTGGCTGATGTCAAGATGAGTCTTTCCTATCGGTGAGGCGGCTAGCAGCAGAACATTCAGTTGCCCCCAAATGGGTTTGTATTGACGGACGCTTTTGTTTCCGGTACGTACTATTGGCATTTCGACTTGGGCGACGACCAACTGCGAACCGTGATACATAGCTTCCCACGGGAGTTTACGCAACTCAACGGGATTAATTTCCAGCGATAGCCGTACTTGTTCAACCTGTCCACGAATTTGTGCCAGATCGTTCGCAATAGGCAATTGGTCGGGTAGCACAAGCTGGTACAGGGCTTCACCCAGTGCATTAATATCTGCCGATTTTGGACGAGCATTCGGTTTGCTCAACTCGTTCAGAATGGGCTGGTAATCCCGGTCAGTAAGGGGCCAGCTAAAGTGATGAGAAGGTGAGGATACCTGTATTTGGGGATAGGCTTGACCTGTCAGATCACTCACCAAATAACTGACGCTATACGTTCCCGGCGTCTGAGGAACAGCGTTGACAACGATTTTGAAGATAAGTGAATGATATTGTGCCACGTTCATTATCCTGAGATTGATGTTAGCATGTTGACAATTCTGGCTACTGGTTGGCGCTGAAAGGTTTCACGGCTTGTTCCCTATTGACCGGGTGCAGTTGCCGTTATAGTAGTCATTGGCACAAGCAGTGCATCTGTTGGGATTTTGTCCAGACTCTTCACTATGACTACATCTGGAGGTACATCGACCTGTAGCTCAACACCATAACTCCCTAATGCAGCACTGCCGCTAATGGTTAGCGTCACCAACTGGGTTTTCAATGTCGAAAAGTCTCCGGCCCGAAAAGTCGTGCGAAAATCCAGTGTTAAACGCGACACTTTCCCATCGCTCGTATCGACAAATATATCGGTGGTCAGCCGAAGATCAGGAATCAGGAACGGCAAAAACTTTTGGAAGATAGTCACGACCCCAGCTACCTGTGCCGGTTTTAGGTTGATACTACCGAGACGAGCTAGCACCGTGAGTGCGGCGGTCAGATCGTCTTTCGACTTCAGAAAGCCCAGTAGGTCGGCCTGCGTTCGGAATTGAGCTTCCGGGTCGCCTTTGTCGATCCGTGTTGTATTGAAATATGCGGCAAAGCTTAACAAATCAAGGAGTTCAGAAGCATCGGGAACTTTGTCATTGATCATCTTAGTGACACCCTCAAGAGACGGTACAAACGCTCCGAAACCTTGAAAGAAGTTCGCCAATAGGTCTGAAAAGGAGATGCCAATCCATTTCGTTTTTATCCTCGTCGCTGGCTCCTCGACATATAGATAGAAATTTCCCTTAATAATACGTTCCTCAACATTGAGGACTCGCTTAGCGCCATTTAGATCGAAGGTCAAAGTGAGTTTGCTCTGCAATACGAACTTTTGAAGGTCGTCCAAATGGCTTGCATAGCCAGTTCCCTCGATCTGCAACGTGCCGGTTTCCCCTTGAGTCGAGATTTTGATGAGGGCTTTTATCGTAAATTGCAGGGCAGAGGCCGAAAAACTGCTGGAAACCGCGTTATCCAGCAGTGCTTGGTTCTCTGAGCTAAGGGTACTCTTGCTGGATCGATTCGACTTATAGGGCGAGGGCGTAGCCGTCATTGCTTGCGGCAGGAGTTTCGGATCGCTGATAGTCGCGATTGGAGTCGCCGTGCCCGCATGTGGCAGAAGTTTCGGATCGTTAATAGTCGCAATAGGCGTTGCGGTGCTGACAGGCATGTCGGTTTTCACCAAAGTCACCGTTGGCAGTTCGAGACCCTCTGTTCTTGTTCTTATTGGTGCAGAAAGCACCAGTTGCCTCCCTAGCAACGGAATCAGCATAATCAGTAAGTATAATGTAGCTCTGTTTGCTAATCCTTTATGCTTCATGGTTCTCCTGTAAGATTGCGCGTCGCATTGTTTGTTAAGGTGCCCAAGTAGGGCTATTGGCCCGAACCCCTTGAAAAAGCTGGCGTTGGTCTGACCCATTGGCTGCCATAACCCAAACAGATCCAGCATGGATGTAAACAATAGCTCGTCCATCGGGTGACCAACTTGGAGAGTAGCTGTAAGCATCCCCAGTGATGGATCGGGGATTAGCGCCACTCGGCTCCATTATCCAAATATCGACTGTTTTGTTTTCAACGGTTGCCGTATAGGCGATAAATTGTCCGTCGGGTGACCATGCTGGAGCGCTATTTTTAACCCCCGCCGGACCTGATGTGATCTGAGTCGGGTTACTGCCATCGGCATTACTGACGACGATCTCGTCTGTCTTGGCTGACGGATCGACGGCAGTGTAAGCGATCTGGCGACTATCCGGCGACCACGTAGGCTGTACGCCAAGTCTGCCAGAAGACACTTGTCGTAGGTTTCCACCATTCGTGTCCATCACATAAATATCAGGACTCCGGTAGGTGACAGCAAGCTCCTTATCGCCCGGTGCCCAAGCCGTTTGCGAGGCGCTTAACAAGATCCGCACGTTGGCACCATTGGTATCCATTATGCAGACTTTTTCAACTGTCTTAAGGGCTACCGCACAGCTATAAGCAATTTGTGTTCCATCATGGGATAGCTGTGGATGCCAGTTGATGCCTTTGCTCGTTAACTGACGGAGATTTGCCCCATCTGCATTCATGACATAAATCTGTCGGGTTCCCGATTGTTCCGAGACGAAAGCTATCTTACCTATTGATGGGATCGGACCAGTTGGTAAGACTGCGTTGTTTCCAGTATTTTTTGTGGGAGCGGGTTGGGAATTACCCGGAGGATTGTTTCCATTACCCATCACGATTGGCCCAATTGGGTGCGGTGAAGACCACGCGGGTTGCGCCGCTATCATTGCCGTGTCGCTGATTTGTCGGATGGCGGCATTGCTGATGTTAACCGCACGGATTGTGACACTTTTGCCATGTTTCTCAGTGTAGGCGATTGACTGCCCATCGGGAGACCAACTTAGCGTACTGATGAAGCCATTTGATACATTGACAATCTGGCTGAGATTGCCGCCGTTAATATCCATCAGAAAGATGAAGGCATCATTATTCTGGTTCGCTGCGAAGGCAATTCGTGTTCCATCAAGCGACCATGCTGGCGAATCGTACTCAGCATCTCCCTGAGTCGTGAGCCGATGAATGTTGCTGCCATCATTATTCATCAGATAAATATCAGAACGATCATTGACCAGACTGGAGAATGCAATCAGTTGTCCATTGGGCGACCACGCTGGACCAGTGGCTTCGCCACTGGAATCCTCAGTTAACCGTGTCAGGTCTTGCCCGTTTGCGCGAATCCTGTAAACGTTTGGTTTGCCAGATGCGTTTGAGACAAAGGCGATCCAAGCGCCATCGGGTGACCACGCTGGAAGCCCATTATAAGTACTACTGCTGGTCGTGAGACGGTGCGGATTTTGACCGTCTGCACCCATAATGTAGATTTGAAAAGTATCATCACGGTTTGAGGAAAAAGCAATTTGCGTGCGATCCGGTGCCCAAGTCGGTTCAGCGTTCTCACCAGAATTTTTGGTTAGTTGTTGAATACCAGTTCCGTCGGCATTCATGCGGTAAATATCCCGATTTCCATTTTGACCCGAAACAAAAAGGATAGTATCTGTATCTGCTGCGCTCTGTGCATGTACTATAGGTGATATAGGTTGGCCTAGTAACGAGAATGCTAAAGAGCCTACCAACAGCAGTAGAATACGCCGAATCGCGATAGTACCGGAATGTGCCATCGGTGTAACCTCCTACTGCCGACTCAAGGGTTTGTTAGGCGGTTTAACAAGAAAAAGTATATTAGATTTGATAAGATAATCTTTCAACTTAATTTACTGTATATAGCATATACTAGTATATATCGATAATCATAAAGATACACAATCTATTTTGTATTGTAGTAACATATAGTGGTAGTTTGGCTCATTGGTTATCGGGAATATGCACAACGTCTATCCTTGCTTCTGGTATCCAAGGTGATAAACCCTAGAGGACCGTTAAATGGGAAGCCTTTTTAGCGACTTCAGCAATTTTCTGAACACCTGCAAGCAATATTTCCGCAGATGGAAATTTACCCTACTTTCGCCACGATTCTTGTTGCAGATCGTTATCATCGTCGCGGTTTGCAGTCCGCTGACCATTGATGTGGCTAAACTGGCAAAGGCGCAGGATAGCGATCTGATCGTTTTCGCAGCAGGGCCGGAAGGAAAACGTGATATTTTCTCGATGACTTCAGATGGGCAGAATGTTAAACAATTGGTGACAAATGCAGAGGATGATACTGAGCCTGCTTGGTCGCCGGGGAAAGAAAAAATTGCGTTTGCCTCACAGCGTCAAGGAGAATACAACATCTACGTGATGAACAAAGACGGTAGCGATCAGCGGGCAGTTACAACCAATTTGGGTACATCCAATGAGGAACCCTCTTGGGCACCCGATGGACAGCAGATTGCGTTTATTTCCAATGTGCAAGGCTCTTCTCAAGTCCATATCGTGAATGCCAGTGGAGGCCAACCGCAAGCATTTACAACCGATAAAAACTATGAATGCAGTACGCCAGCATGGTCGCCTGATGGTGCAAAGATTGCTTTTGCTTCCAACCGCGAGGGTAATTTTCAAATATATGTTATGGATATTGCTGGTGGTAGCGCACATCAATTGACCAAGCTTGAAAATGCCGATAACGATTCGCCAGCGTGGTCGCCTGATGGTACTGAGATTGCCTTTGCCTCGAATCAAAATGGCGATTCAGAAATTTATGTCATGAAGGCCGATGGCAGCGATCTAAAATTCATTACCAGCACACCGAATACCTTTGCTGGGGCAATAAGTTGGTCAACAGATGGCAAATCGCTTGCCTTTATGCAGTGGAATAAAAATGAACGGTCCATTAGGGCCATTGCCCTTGACGGACAATCAGCACGTCAGATTACCACTAGTGACCTTCAAGCAGGGTGGCCAAGCTGGAACGCACCGAAATTAGTCGCAAAAATCGATTCTCAGCCGCAAACAACTCCCTCGGATTCTGGTAATGCGGCTAGCAATGAAGAACAGGTAGGGGGCCTAATGGCTATTCGCCCTGCCAATCATGAAGACCTCAGCTATTACCGCAATGTATGGTTCTATACAAATTATGTTGACCTTTACCGCCCTGGTACAAAGACCTACAATATTCGCGTAGAGAATAGGGAACTCGGCTTCTCAATGTATTGGTGTGGCAGCACTCCTGAACGCCGCGATTATATTGGCAATCTCCTTAATATTCATTTTTTTGTCAATGGCAAACAGGTGCCTGACTCAGCCGTACTGATTTACGACTACATTTTTCAGCACGACCCTTGCCGCCGATGGGGTACGCTACTTTCAGCTTGGAAGTCTGGCTCCAAAGTTACATTAGAGATCCGTTATTCTATTAGCGAAGATTTAATGGAAGGGGGGTTCAGCTATAAGGCTGGCGACTATCGACAGATTTTGAATGCGACCGTGCGCTAGGTGAATTTGAATATTAACATTACAAGTGATTTAAATTTTCGACTTTATATTTTTCGGGAAATCTTTTGGTTAAACAGCTCTCAATGGGGTTCACTTGGATGACGATTCCTGACGACACTAACCGCAAGATATTTATCTCGTATTCTCACCGTGATGGTGCTTTTGCCGAACGGCTACGCATGGATATTGAACAGGCAGGCCTGTCTGTCTGGATAGACCATGAAGAGTTGCAGCCGGGAACACCCGACTGGGAAAAAGCGATCCGAGCAGCCATCAAGGCCGCTGAGTCGGTAGTCTATGTTGCCTCAGAAGCCGCTTTTGAATCAAATTTCTGTCAAGGTGAGTTGGCTGTGGCTCGTTCCTACAAACGGAAGATTTACCCGGTTTTCGCTCAAGGCGACGAGTTTGTCAAGTGTATTCCGTTGGATATGGGTCGCATCCAATTCGTGGATATGCGTGATGAAGCACGCTATAACGCTGGACTACCCCGCTTGCTCAAAGCGTTCGGTGTGCAGCAAACACGAATGGTAGAAGCGGCTCCTGCTGCTGAACCGGAGAACGTTCCTGTACCAGATGACTTCGAGCCAACAAACCCCTACAAAGGACTGGAAGCGTTCACTGCCGAAGATCGGACTAACTTTTTCGGACGTTCGGCGTTAGTGCGGACGTTGACCGAAAGCGTTGAGAAGTTTACCACCGAACGCTTCCTGGCGCTTGTCGGGCCGAGTGGCGCGGGCAAATCGAGTGTGGTCATGGCTGGGCTGCTGCCAACGTTGAGCGATGACCATCCTGACTGGATATTCTTGCCGCGGATTGTGCCGGGCGATCATCCGTTGGAAGCATTGGCGATCATGCTCCACACGCAGTTGGGCGGCGGTGCGATCACTGATTACGAGCGCGATTTAAGGAACCCCGATACGCGAGGATTGATCAAACAGACGAAGGCATTGACCACGGAAAGCACACAACGCATCGTCCTGTTCATCGACCAGTTTGAGGAACTTTTTACACAAACACCCGGCGAACACGAGGCCGAGCGTCGTCAGTTCATCGATCTGCTCATCACTGCGGCACTCGATCCAAGAACACATATGGTGGTCATCCTGACCCTACGCGCCGATTTCACAGATCGCGCACTGACCCATGCCGAATTGACACGACTGCTGCAAAACCACACGCAGTTTATCCCACCGCTGAATCTGGCTGACTTGCGCGAGGTGATCGAAGAACCTGCACGTCATCAGCATCTCACATTCGATTCTGATCTGGTGGCTGATCTGGTGTATGCCGTACGGGATCAGGTAGGTGCGTTGCCATTGCTGCAATTCACCCTCGATCAGCTTTACCAGCGGCGCGATGGTTTGAAATTGACACGTACTGCCTATAATGAAATCGGCGGCTTACGGGGTGCGCTTGCCAAACATGCCGAACAGACTTATCTTAACCTACCCAATAGCATACATTACGAATTAGCCCGATGGCTTTTCTTACGGTTGTTGGAAGTGGGTAGTACCGCTCAAGATACGACTCGCCGCCGTGTCACTCATCAAGATCTGATCCCTGAGCGGTCCGAAGACTTGCCGCGCTTGGTGGATACCGTGCTCGACACTTTCATCGGAGCACGACTGCTAACAGTCAGCGAAGACAAGACGTTCGAAGTGGCACATGAGGCGTTGTTGCGCGAATGGCCAAGATTGCTCGGATGGATCAACGATGCACGAGCCGATCTGCCCACCCAAAACGTACTCCACAGGGCAGTGGCAGATTGGCGAGAGGCGGGCGAAAAACTCGATGATGATGAGCATCTAGCCCGACCGGGACGACTGCGTGATTTCCAGGATTGGGTGTCACGCAACCGCCCCTCCGACATTGAACGCCGCTATATTGAAGCAAGCCAGGCATGGCAAGCAGAGTTGTTCGCACGTGAAGAACACCATAAAAAAGAATTACTTGATATCACGAACCGGGCTAGGATTGCACGCTGGACTGCCGAGGTCGTGGGGGTAGTGGCAACAATAATCGTTGTAATCGCTGCGCTTTCGTTCGTGACGGTTCAACAGGCCGCTAACACTGCGAACAGCCGTGCCCAATTGGCCGATACCCAAGTCGCCATTGTCGCTGCCACGCTGACCCCTATTCCGTCCACGCTGACCGCTGTAGCGCAGCAGGTAAAGGAAGGCAAGAATCTGAGCGCCTCCCTGCAGATGGCAGCCTACGCCAATACAGTCTTGCAGGACAATAAGGCAGATAAACTTCCCGCTGTGTTGTTAGATATTCGCGGCTTGAAAGCCGCTTACAGCCCACAGGCGGATGCGTCGCTGGTCGTGGCATTAGAGTCAAGCTACGGGAAGAAAGGGTTCATCGGGCATACAGACAGTGTGACGAGTGTAGCATTCAATCCTGATGGTGATCTGGCCTTAACAGGTAGTGCTGATGACACAGCACAGCTGTGGGAGGTAGCCAGTAGGCGAAGTGTACGTATCTTGAGTGGACATACGGGTGGTGTGACGAGTGTAGCATTTAGTCCCGATGGCAAGTTAGCACTAACTGGTAGCGATGACGGCACGGCACGACTGTGGGACGTAGCCAGTGGGCAGACTGTACGTAGCTTGAGTGGGCATACGGATGGTGTAACGAGTGTAGCATTCAGCCCCGATGGCAAGTTAGCACTAACTGGCAGCGATGACGGCACGGCACGACTGTGGGACGTAGCCAGTGGGCAGACTGTACGTAGCCTGAGTGGGCATACAGGTGGTGTGACAAGTGTAGCATTCAGTCCCGATGGTAAGCTAGCGTTAACTGGTGGTGACACGGCACGACTGTGGGACGTAGCCAGTGGGCAGACTGTACGTAGTCTGAGTGGACATATGGGCAAAGTATGGAGTGTAGCATTCAGTCCTGATGGTAAGCTAGCCTTGACGGGTAGCGCTGATCACACGGCACAACTGTGGGACGTAGCGAGTGGGCAGACTGTACGCATTCTGACTGGGCATACGAGCAGAGTATGGAGCGTAGCGTTTAGTCCCGATGGGCGCTATATCCTGACAGGCAGCGGCGATGACACAGCACGGCTGTGGGACGTAGCCAATGGACAGAGTATACGCACCCTGACTGGTCATACGAACGTTGTGATAAGTGTAGCGTTTAGTCCCGATGGGCGCTATATCCTGACAGGCAGCGGCGATGACACAGCACGGCTGTGGGAGCTAGCCGGTGGGCAAAGTGTACGTAGCCTGAGCGTACATATGAACGATGTGACCAGTGTAGCATTCAGTCCCGATGGGCGCTATATCCTGACGGGCAGTGGTGATAGCACAGCACGGTTATGGGACGTAGCCAGTGGGCAGACGGTCCGCATTTTGAGCGGACATACGGACAGAGTGTGGAGTGTGGCGCTCAGCCTCGATGGCAAGTCGGCACTAACAGGCAGCGATGACGGCACGGCGCGGCTGTGGGACGTAGCCAGTGGACAGAGTGTACGCATTTTGAGCGGGCATACAAGTAATGTGACGAGTGTGGCGTTCAGTCCCGATGGCAAGTTAGCACTAACTGGCAGCGATGACGGTACGGCACAACTGTGGGACGTGGTCAGTGGGCAGAGCGAACAAATCCTGAAGGGGCATACGAGCGGTGTGACGAGTGTAGCATTCAGCCCCGATGGTCAATCGGCTCTTACTGGTAGTTTCGATGGCACCACGTGGCTGTGGGACGTAGCGAGTGGGCAAACTGTTCGCATTCTAAGCGGGCATACAAGTAATGTGACGAGTGTGG
>JBDTVG010000141.1:0-5434 GCA_040007395.1 Chloroflexota bacterium | reverse complement strand
GGCGCTGCATGTCTTGACTTCGCGCCATGAAGCCTTTGGGATGGTTGTGACCGAAGCCGCCGCTTGTGGACTCCCGACGGTTGGCTTTGCGTTAGGGGTGCTGAATGAGTTCCACGATGCACAGGCCGGGATCGCCGGGCCGCCGGGAGATGTTGACGCGCTTGTAATCGCGATCCGCGATTTGCTAGGTGATAGAGAACGGCTAGCGTCGATGCGCGATAGGGCGCGACAATTGGTCGAGTCGCAGTACACTGTCGCAGCGATGGCAAATGGCATGAAGCAGATTTACACGCAATTGCAGTACAAGCCTAATACTAAAACGAGGTCTTAATGCGACAAACTGAAGGTTTTGCCTAACTTGGAGGTTATCTTGATATCGATTCAGGAAATTGAACAAAGTTTATTGGATATTGATGGTTCCTGCCGTGACATAAATTTCGAGGCACCGACTTGGAAAGGAACAGTCGATCTCCTAAGATGGTTTTGCAAAAATTATGTTATCTTCTCGGCTGATACTGCTGAGGGTACAGATCTAAAAACTTACTTTGCTGAGTGCGAGAACTTCGAATTGAGTATCCCATTACCAGAAGAATATATCCATCTCAGCGGCGCTAACTCACAAGCACTAATTGCTGGACTACAAGTTTACGTGGGAAACGAAGAAGATGGAACCCCTTTTGTTGAACTGACCTTTTTCCCCGAAACTTTAAACGCGACTTTTTCGGGGATGGCGTTCGTACATCTTGTTGAGGAACTTAGGCAAATGCTTCAATCAAGTCGGTACTATGTCAGACGCGAAAATGCCAGTTGGAAATTTGGTTCTTCAGGTATTGGTTCTGGTGTCATCTTCCAATCTGGTGATGTCATAGAAAGTGAAGACTCGCTGTAATACTAAATGAACGTATCAGGCCGATATTCTCCGAACACGCGGCGCAACACATGGCAAATTTCACCGAGTGTCGCTTCACGTTCTACGGCTTCAACAAACAGCGGCATTAGTGTATCCGTCCCACGCGCCGCCTGTTCGATCCGGGTCAGGATCTCGCTGACTTTGCCGTTATCGCGACTCTGGCGCAGTGCTGCCAGACTTGCGACTTGCTGCTGCTCGATCTTCGGATCAACGCGGAGTGTTTCGATTGGCGTTTCGCCGTCAACCGTGAATTTGTTCACCCCGACGATAATCTGATCGCCGTGCTCAATCGCCTGTTGATACTGATAGGCGGCTTCTTGAATCTCACGCTGTATGTAGCCTGTCTCAACGGCTCGCAGCGCCCCACCCATTGCATCGATTTTAGCGATATAGGCTTTAGCCTGTGCCTCTACCTGATCAGTCAGCGTTTCGACAAAATAGCTGCCCGCCAATGGATCAACGGTATCGGCTACGCCACTTTCAAAGCCGATGATCTGCTGAGTTCGCAATGCCACTTGTACCGCCGACTCAGTAGGCAGGGCTAACGCTTCGTCCATGCTGTTGGTGTGCAAGCTCTGTGTACCACCGAGTACCGCTGCTAACGCCTGAATCGTGACACGGGCAACATTATTGGTCGGCTGCTGTGCGGTAAGGGTGCTGCCGCCCGTCTGTGTGTGGAAGCGCAGTCGCCACGACTCCTCGTTACGCGCCCCGAATCGATCTCGCATGATGTGCGCCCACAGCCGTCGCGCCGCCCGAAACTTGGCGACTTCCTCGAAAAATTGGTTGTGCGCGTTGAAGAAGAAAGATAACTGCGGCGCGAAATCGTCTATATCCAGCCCCGCATCAATCGCCGCTTGCACATAGGCGATCCCGTTTGCCAGCGTGAACGCGATCTCCTGAACGGCGGTACTGCCTGCCTCACGAATGTGATAGCCGCTGATGCTGATCGTGTTCCAACGTGGCACATCGCTCTTGCAATAGCGGAAAATGTCGGTAATCAGCCGCACACTAGCGGCAGGCGGATAGATATACGTGCCGCGTGCGATGTATTCCTTGAGGATGTCGTTCTGGATCGTGCCGCGCAACTGTGCCGGCTCGACTCCTTGCTGCTTGCCCACCGCGATATACAGCGCCAGCAGAATCGCCGCGGGCGCATTAATGGTCATCGACGTACTGACTTTATCCAGCGGGATACCCTCGAACAGCCGCGCCATGTCGTGAATGCTGCAAATGCTCACGCCGACTTTGCCAACCTCGCCCAACGCCATTGGATCGTCGGCATCGTAGCCGATCTGCGTCGGTAGATCGAAGGCGACGGATAGTCCACTCTGACCCTGTTCCAACAAAAAGCGATAGCGAGCGTTCGACTCATCGGCGGTAGCGTAGCCTGCATATTGGCGCATCGTCCATAGGCGGCTGCGGTACATGCTCGGTTGTACCCCACGAGCAAAGGGAAACTCGCCGGGAAAACCTAATTGGTTCCGATAATAACCCTTATCCGCACCAATTGGCGTATAGAGACGCTCTAGCTCAATACCAGAAGAAGTCTTGAAGTGTTCAGCGCGCTCTGGGGTTTTCTTGAGGCCAGCCGCGAGGGTGGTTTCTTCCCAGCGGCGTTTTTCGTCGGAGAGCATCGAATCAGGATCGGATTCATCAGACATAATTTACCTTAACCGAATATGTCATGCGGCACGCTTATCGCTTTAAAGTTCTCAAATGTCAGATCTTGAAACGCCAGCCCAAGCTGTGCCTTAATGCGAAAAAATAGATCGCTGTAACTTTCCGTGAGGCGTGGTGCATCTGCCAGATTGAGCGCGGCAAGTACCTGTTCAATTGCGGCGGGGTCGCCTTCGCACTCGATAAAGTTCCCGTAGGGCATTTCGTCCAGCACGACTTCGCAGCCGAGAAAATCATAGGTCGTGCGGTATTTTTCGTAGATCCACTCAGCATGGTATCCGAGCTTTTGCAACAGCAAATCCGTCGTCTCGAAGTCGCTGACCGTGACTTCCAGTTCGACCCGCGATGCGATGCCCTTGCTAGCAGGTTCTCCCGGCTCTTTGTAGGTCAAACGTGCGCGTGTATCATAGCGCAAGCGCAGCACACGATCCGTTGGTAGAAGCGTATTCGCCGCATCTTCGTAGCGAACATTGCGCTCGTAGACTCGTGGGGCGCTCAGGGCTGCATCTTGATCGCGCAACCGCTGCTCAATCGTCGCCAGATCGGCAACGTGAATTTTCGCTTCAACTTCAGTATGACTCAATGTCTATTATCCCATTGTATTTTGCTACTGTGAGGCATGGGTAAATTCAAGCGATTTGCCGAAGGCCGCTTTAAAAATATCGGTATGGCGCTGCGCCGACCAGATCGCTACCGACACATCGACATTACTCACCACTTCGATCTGCGCCCAGTCATCACTAAGTGTCATCCGCACGTCGTGAACGGCTCCGTCGCGGCTGCGATCTAATTGTTCCGCCAAGCGCAAAAATGCGGTCATCTTGAGCAGACGCTTATCGTCATCTTTTTCCATCACACCGTCGAGTTCTCCAGTAGTCGGCATCCCTTTGCGGTGATAGCGCACCATCAGCGCAATCAGCGCCAATTCACGATGCGAGTAGCCGGGCAAGCCCGAATTGAGGATCAGATAATAGCCGTGACGATGATGATCGTTGTAGTCAATCGACATACCAATATCATGCAGGATACAAGCCGCCCATAGCAAATGACGTTCATTGGGGCCACACAGCGGATCTTCACCGATCTGGTCAAAGAGACTAAGTGCTAAATGCTCAACGTGTTCAACGTGATTTTCCTGATAATGATACAGGTGTGCAGTGTTCATTACGCTAGCTTTCCGCACATCCTTGAAAATTGGCGGATCGTTTTTGGCAAGAAACCGCTCATAGAATACGCCTTCGCGCATTCCCTGACTACATACGGTGAATTTGTCGTAATCACCGTATCGCATACATTCGTCAATGACGATTGCGCCCGCCAACGTAATATCGGCGCGATCTGGCTTCATGCCGGGGATGGCGCGGCGCTGCTCCACAGTCATCGGAGCCATCGTATCGATCAAGCGGCGCAGTTCAGTGGCCTTAAGAATGAAGCCGTGTAGTTCGTCCATCGGGTAATCGAGCCGCTTTTGCACGATATGGGCGATATTCCGCATCGATCCACCCTGACAAACCAGCCGAGTATCCTTACCTGCTTTGAACCAGTCCAGCGCTTCAAGCTGTTCGCGGATGTGTTTGCGGAGTTCAGAAATCGATGCTTCACTTGTTGGGGCATCGGGCAGAAATTCCTCAGTCGTTCGCACTGCACCAAGCGTCAGTGAGATCGACTTACTAGATCGTCGATTCTCGACCTGTGTAATCTCGATGCTCCCGCCGCCAAGATCTAGCACAAAGCCGTTGCGTAAGGTTGTGCTGTTTTCGGCAGCCAGAAAGCCATAGTAGGCTTCTTCTTCGCCGCTCAGGACCCGCACTTCAATCCCCGACTCGCGCTTAACCCGATCCAAAAATGCGGCCCGATTCTTTGCTTCGCGTACCGCGCTCGTTGCCACCGCGAAAATATCAGTAATATCCGAGGCTTTGCAGAAGGCCGCATAAAGCTCCATTGTCTCGACAGCATGATCCATCGGAGCCGCCCGCATCAAACCTGTCACGCTAAGTCCCTGCACAAGGCGCACCGCCTCGCGCACTTCATCAGTCGTCTGGAAATAGTAGTCGGGCGAATAGGTGATGACGATCAGCCGAAAGCTGTTCGAGCCAACATCGATGATCGCCATTTTAGACAGGTTGGTGTAGGCTTCGTTGGGGGTCGCAAAAGATTGCAGTCGTTTAAGCATTTTATCGCCAGTCCTAACTATAGGCAGCAGTCTATTGGCCCTGCATAGGCTGCTTCGTGAAATAGCTGTGTACAATAATTTAGCACCGCCCGTTCGACGGCTGCCAACTGAGCGTGATCGTTGGGCGGTTGGCTTTTCCAGTAGATCGTAACAGGATAACTCACGGTTGACCGCATATCCGTAAAAGTAAGCTGCGTTGTAGGGAGATCAGTACGGCGGCTCAACTGCCCACGCACCATAATATTATCACCTTCGATCTTTGCTGAAACGTGATATTCCCGCTGCATTAGTCTCCCCTTTATGGATTAATGGCGCGAACAGCCTCGTGTAGACTATCGCGCACGAGCTTGACGATCTCGGCATGAACGCCCATGACACTGGCGGGCGCAACAATCATGTCATGGTGAAAGGTCGAGGCGGCACGTTCCAGCAGCCATAGATCAGCCCCGTACCAAGGAATATCATCGCAATCGTCAAGTTTGTCATAGCCGAGTTTACGCAGTGTTGCATCGAAGGTTCGGAAGCGTTCAAGGTCGATACGATGATTTAGCACCAGCGGCTTATCGTTGGCGCGTCGATAGTGTATCGCCATCGTGAGCATCTCGCTTGCCTGCATCTTGATCAAGGTAGCGACTTGATCGGGGTGTCGCCCATCGTGATACTGGATGGTC
>JBDTVG010000140.1:0-27719 GCA_040007395.1 Chloroflexota bacterium | reverse complement strand
GGTTATTATCAACGACCCCTGATGTGTCGGACCGTGAAGCCGAAGCCGCCCGGCTGAAACGCTATGCGGAGTTGAGGTGGAGTCCAGATGCAAACGTCACGCTTTAGCGTGACGTAGTTGATTGAACCTAGAGAGTATGTTCATGAGGAAACCCTATGAATAATATGTCCCAAACACCGCAGGATAAACCGGAAAGCGACTTACCGAACGGTCTATCGCAGCCAGCCCAACGGGCGCTTGCCGAGGCGGGCTACTCACGCCTTGAGCAGTTAACCGAAGTCAGCGAGGCCGAGATCAAAAAGCTGCATGGCCTTGGTCCACATGCCCTCAAGCTGCTGAATAATGCCCTCAGTACGAAAGGGTTGTCGTTCGCGGCTAAAAAGCAAAAGTCGAAATAATAGATACCGCGCCTTGAACGGAATCTGATCTAGCAAACTGCTAATTCTGCGTTGCTTAACCGTATTTCAAAGGATAACGAACATGAGAAAACTTATCGCGTGGGAGTTCCTATCATTGGACGGCATCATGGAAGCGCCAGAGAATTGGGTGTCACCATTCCAGAGCGAAGACGTGGCAGAGTTTGTCAGGGCGCAGAATCTCGCATCCGAGGCGCTGCTGCTAGGCCGCGTGACCTACGAAACGTTTGCTGCCTTTTGGCCTTCGCAGACCCATAACGAATTTGGCATCGCGGACAAACTGAATAGTATGCCCAAGTTCGTCGTTTCCTCAACCCTCGACCAAGCGGACTGGCACAACACCACCATTATCCGTCGCGATGTGCTGGAAGAAATTGCCCGCTTGAAGCAGCAACCCGGCGGCGCTATTGGAATTACCGGAAGCGCTACGCTTATCCAAGCGCTGATGAAAGCGAACCTCATCGACGAGTTCCGGTTGTTGGTTCACCCGATTGTGCTAGGTAACGGTAAGTACCTGTTCGGAGATGAAAACAGTACGCCGCTGCGACTTCTCCAAAAAAAGACGTTCAGTTCGGGCGTGGTGGCGCTATCCTACACCACGCTAAAATTTCGCCTTGTCGCGTAGCGTTCGCTTGATATACGAGAACCTACAGAAATGGAGCATAGCAACAATGAAATACGAAACATTTATTAGAGATTTTTTCTCTGCTTGGCAGAAAAGAAACTGGGACTTCGTTGAGCGTTCCATTACCGACGACTTCACCTTTACGAGTCCCTATGATGACCACCTCGACAAAAACGATTACGAACAAAAATGCTGGAATGCCATCAAGGAAATGGAAGACTACAATATCATTACTATCATAGAGAACGGCGATCAAGCGTTTATTAGATATAAAGGCCGTGTGAATGGCACGCAGGTGCAAAACACTGAGCATTTTATATTCCAAGATGGAAAGATCAAAGCGATTACTGTTTTCTTTGGTCGCCCCTAAGACCCGTCCGCAGGCGTTTAGAAAACACAACTTATTTAAGGGAACGCTTATGTGCCGAAATATCAAACCGCTATTCAACTTTGAGCCGCCCGTCACCGACACCGAGATTCGTGCCGCTGCTTTACAATACGTGCGGAAAGTAAGCGGCTTCACCAAGCCATCGCAGGCCAACGAAGCCGCCTTCACTGCTGCCGTTGACGCGATAGCCGCTATTTCCGCCACCCTGCTTAACTCGCTTGAGACACAAGCCCCGCCGAAGAATCGTGCTGTCGAAACTGCCAAGCTGCAAGCTCGTGCTGCCCAACGCTTTTCCCGCTGAGCGAGATCGCCTAGATGGACTCTGATCCAATAGGCTTGCATCTTCCTATAAATTACGAGGATTTACGCAGCGTATCGCGGGCGGCGAGCAGTTGGTCGCGGGTCATGATCGAGCGCATCGTTTCGAGCCACGCCTTGACAGACGGGCTGTTCTTGCGGATCTCCGAGATCGCGGAGCCAGTAGGATCGGTGCCACCTGCGCCCGAAGATCCCGCCGATAGGTAGCCGCCATAGAACGCGAAATAGGCTTGATTCAATTTGCGGACTGAGCCAGCATAGCCATTTTGCGCGAAGACAAGCCGCTGCGCCGCCATGTAGCGCTCCGCCTCATCGATCTTCCCCGCCGCCAATAACCGATCCACATTGACACGGATTTCGTTCATCGTTGCGTCAAAATCGAAGGGCGGCGGAGTCGCAGGGTTGGGCGGTGGAGTCGGCGTTGTCTGGGGCGGGGTCAACGGTGGCAGTTGGGCGATCAGGTCGGGGTAGTCGCTGTAGAACCGCAGCAGTGTTTTCCGCGCGATCTCTTTGCCCATGAAGGAGGCGGTAGTCTCATTGATGGTGCGAGTATCGTTTGACTCGTTGTAATTGAGGCCAAGCGGGAAAAAGTAGAGATAGTGGTGCGTCCACTCGTGCGCCGCGACCTCGAACACAAACGGCGCATACCATGTCTGCTCCACCATGCTGGGATACAGGCTCAACCCGCCAATCGGCACGACCAACGACGAAACATCAAGCCTGTGATCGATGCTGTTTTCGAGCGTGTCCATGTCGTCCACTTTCATGTTGACGACATTGATCGAGGTTTCAAATTTGATCTGATCACGGGGCGAGATCACGAGCAGCATCGGCAGTTCGGTGATGTGCGCGGAAACGGGCGGCAGTACTGCACCCAGAGTCGCCAAGCCTTCGTCGCGCAGCACCGATGAAATCTGTTCCTCGATAATCGCTTCGGCAAGCGGCAGTTTCGCGTTCACTTCGTTTTGAAGGGTCGTGCGCTGCGTTCTTAGATCGACAGTCGCCGCTTCGTGATCCGGGATTTTGGGGTCGGTGTAAATGCCATTAATTTTGCCGTCGAGGTCTTGCAACTGATGGACGGCTTGCAGGTAATCGACCACATAGCGTGACCGCTGTGGCTCGGTCAGGTACGCCGAAAGTCCGGCCTGCTGTTGGTCGAACTTCCGCGAAATAGCGTTCGCTTCCCACGCTACATAGTTGAACAGCACCTCTTTGGCGCTGCCAAGGACGCGCTCATTCAGGCTGTTGCCGGCGGGAGTATCGCCGGGGAAAATGGCGAGATAGGCCAACGCAATCAGCGCCAAAGTCAAGCGCGCCCGAACCGATTGCCACGACGGCATGAACCCCACCCTAAATCCCTCCCCGCAAGCAGTGAGGGACTTTTAATTCGTGTGGAGAAAGGGAGTTAGGGGTCAACAAAACTTGATCCGCCAATTAGTGCTTACTGACGATTGCTGCGTCTAGATTTTTGTTGGGTGTCTTGGGCAATGCCTTCGTCGTCTGCGGGAACCAGTTCGCCATCGTCAGAGAGCCGCATGACTTGCTCACGCTTGGGCTTTTCCAGAACGTCGGAAGCATCCAGCCCACGCATCTGCATCTCACGCTGCATCTCGCGTTCGATAGCCATTTCACGGCGGACTGCCATCGATCCCGACTTGAAGTAAACATCTATCCCGTGTGCGGCTAGCCCAATGCCCCAACCGAGCGTCACAAGAAGAGGCCATGGGAATCCGCTAGGGAATCCTCCAAGTAATGCCCATAGCAGCCACAGTCCCAAATTCACCGCAACATAGATCGAAAGGTGCATGAAGAACTCTTGCCGATCATGGACTCGTTTTTCGGCCCGACGGCGCAGGTTATCGTAATCCGTTTGTCCCGACATAAAGCTATTCCACCCTTGCCTTTAGTCGATCATTTCAAAGATATTGTCCAACGGCAAGCCCTAGCACTGCCAGTGTAGCGCAAAAGCATGAACCTTGGCTTACCCTAGTTTAAGCATGATCGCAAACAGCCAGACCGCGATAGTGATGTTCGCTAGTACGACGATCTGGACTTGAACGTTGCCGCTCACATCGGCGGCGGCAGTGCCACGCATATCGGTTTTCGGCGGGCGCATGAAAAAGAAGATGGGTGCAACCAGCAGCGGCACACTGACAATCCATAGGGGGATCACTTGTAGGTAGATCGCATAGAGCATCAGGGCAACCGCAACCGCAACCGAGGAATACATGAGCAGACGGGCATTGCGTTTGCCGACAACAATAGCGGTATTGTTCAGGCCAGCCGCCACATCCATATCGTAGTCGCGCAGTTGGTTGTAAAGCTGCCCATACACCGAGATCAAGGTCGCGGAGGCGGCGACCAACCACACTAGCCCCGGATTGTTGCCATAGGCGAAGTAACCCGACAGGAACAACAATCCGCTCAACATCAATGAGTGCGAGACAATATCAGTAACAGGCCATGCCTTGAGGCGAACGGGTTTCCACGAATAAAAATGAGAAAGCGCAAGGGTCAGGCTGCCGATGATAAAAGGCCACACGCCGACTATGGCGTACAAAACGAGCGTCACAATCGCCACCGTCAGCGAAGCCGCCCAGCCCTGATTCGGGGTGAGTTCGCCAGAGGCCACCGGATTACGCGCCGCCCGCGCTGCTTCGCGTGCATCGTCTGGCGCATCCTCAATATCGTTGATCATGAAGGCGTAGCCCACTGCCAGCACATTCGCAAGGAGTGTTACCGCCAGTCGCCAGTCGAGCGCGATGTTTTGCGGTTGGGCTGCCAAGATAGCGCCGAACACGGTTAGCGGAATCACAAAGGGGACGTACTCGCGCCAGCGCGTCAGCCGGATAACCCCGCGTACCTTCCCATTGACCAATGACATTGTAGACAGCACAGGCTCCTCCATGAATAGATAAAAGGATGAAAACGTCGGGACAAATAGATGAGTCTTAACTGTACATAACCCATCCATACGCATCAGGATGCGCTAAAGTTGTAACGAGTGCGGAAGTGTACACAAACTTCTAGGCACTGGCAAGCGACCCTTCGCCGCTATTCGTACCGCGCCTGGATCTTGCGTAAGTCGCAGCGCATCGTTGCACTGAGCAAGCCGAGTTGGCTGCCATTAACATCGTTGACCGGGTTGATAGCCTCTAGGATGAATCGTGCGAAGCCCGCCGCAGGGTCGTAGATCAGATCGTTGAACGATCCAGTCGCGCCGCAGCACGGAACGGTCACAGTCAGGTCGGCAAAATTATCCGCATAGGCGGCTTCCATCGCGGCTTGCCACCAGTCACCAAGATCGGCACCACATACTGGACACGCTACCCGTTCCCAGTTTTCGCCGGGATCGACAAAGCTAATCTCGTCGCTGGCGGTCACATTGACCTGATCAGCTTTCGCGACAAAAGACGAAAACAACGCCTGCGCCATCTGCTGAATCCCACTGTCCGGCAGATAATTGGGATCAGTCGGAATTATTCTCAGAACATTAGTTGACATCGCTTTTTTGCGCTTCCCGAATCACTCGCTAATCAGCCCATTATTCGATGAAGCCGCGTTCTTGGACTTTCTTCGTGCCGACTCCAGTTCCGGTGGTCATCAACTGCTTTTCCTCACCGAATCGATCCTCGAAAATCTGGATGCGAGTCCCGGCGGGATCAGTCAGGGTAAAGTATTGGACAGATTGTCCGTAGTAGCTGCCCCAGTTCTCGACCACCAGTTCGCTGCAATTTGCGCCTTCACTTATCAAGCGGGCGCGTTCCAGCACGGTGAACGGCAGTAACAGCCGCAGCACGACATTCTGACTGGGCGCGACCCCCGCCGAAGCCGAGTCGATGAACGTAATCGTCGCATCGGGGTACACCAGAATCCCAAATGCGTCGGGGTGATCGGTGACAGTGGGGAATACAAAGTGCTTGTCATAAAACGTCCGCACTTCGTCAAGTTTATCGGTATAGATGACAGTAATCAGAACGCGCATAAAAGAATGCTGTGCCTCTTTAGCTAAGGGATACAGAAAAATACCATCGCGAATTATAACAATACAGACGGCGCAAAGATACGTGTGTTAGAAGCACACAAGAAAACGCACGCGGCACTTCCACGTCTGGCTGTGAAGTGCTAAAATTCAGGTATGTTGATGTTACCTGACTTTCGAGTTCGCCAGCGAGATTACTTGCTGGAAATTTCACGCGCCTTGACCTCGCAGTTAAATCTGGACGAGGTATTGCGGCTTATCTTGGCGGCGGCAGTGTCTATGTTAGCCGGACAAGTCGGCCTCATCGCGCTGCGGTACGAGTCGCGATTCTACCGGACACGGGCGACGATTGGCCTGACCGAAGAACAGATTCCGCTGTTCAAGCCGCTGCTTGAACATATCATCGACAACGGCGATCTGGGCTTCGACCTGCAAGAGCTAAACCGTAAGATGCGTGTCGTGGCGCGCAGTCTCGACTTGCGGCTGCGACAGGTTGTCGCGCTGCCGATGGTTATGCACGGCGAAACGGTTGGCGTGATCTTCGTCTTTCGCGCGTATAATGCTGAATCGACCAGCAATGATCGCATGGTCTTGCAGAGTTTTGCTGACCAAGCCGCCATTGCGGTGCATAATGCGGAAATGTACCAATACGTGAATCAGGAGCGCCAACGCCTCGGCGCGATCCTTGATCACAGTGCCGATGGGGTCATGATCCTCGATGCACAGCAGCACATTCTGCGCTTCAACAAAGCGCTGGAACGGGTACTCGGTTGGCCTTCCACCAACATGATCGGGCAACTGCACGATGACGTGATCAAGTGGGAACACGTCGAACGGGGGATGTCACTCAGCAGTGCCATTGCCGACAATTGGCCTCATCAGCAATCCGACGATACTGCGCCGGATACACTGTACATCGAAGGCGATATACTACGCCCAGACGGTTCCCGGATTAGTCTGGGGATCACTTATGCACCGCTGCTAGGTGAGCAAGGCTTACTGAGCAACATTATCGGCAATGTGCGCGACATCACGCACTTTCGGCAAGCAGAGGAGATGAAGTCGGCTTTTATCTCTATCATCTCGCACGAGCTAAAAACGCCCGTTGCACTGATCAAAGGGTACGCTGGGACACTACGCCGCGAAGATGCTTCATGGGATGCCAAGACGATCCAGCAGAGTCTGACTGTGATCGAAGAAGAGGCAGATCGTCTGACAGAGTTGATCGAGAATCTGCTGGTTGCCTCAAAGTTGCAGGCTGACGGAATGCGTCTGACGAACATCGGGGATGTGAATCTAGCCGCCGTCGCCGCCCGATCCGTCGAGCGGTTCCAGACGCAAACCAAGAAGCACAAGTTGATTGCGGACTTTCCGCCCAACTTTCCGAGCATTCATGGCGACGAAATCCGCTTGCGTCAGGTCATTGATAATATGGTCAACAATGCGATCAAGTATTCGCCCAAAGGTGGCGAAGTTCGCATCAGTGGCAGCTTTGACGAGCAGAGTGTCACGCTGACCGTCCGCGATCACGGGGTTGGGCTGGCCCCAGAGGAACAACAGCACATCTTCGAGCGCTTCTATCGGGTCGATGATGCACTGAGCCGCAAAACACAAGGCACTGGTTTGGGTCTGTATTTGGCTCATGCGGTTATCGAAGCCCATAAAGGGATAATCTCTGTTGAGAGCCAACCGGGCAAAGGGTCGGCTTTCCGCTTTACCATCCCCAGAGATTAAGCGTACCTTGCACCACAGCTCAACAATCCACTTTAACAGTTAGTCTAGTACGTAACGCTTTTACCTGTGCTTTTTGTCTACTATCTAATCGGTTCTGGAACTGGCGCACTCAGGCTCGCGCCAGCAGCAAGGAGAAACATATGCAACCCGCTGGATCACAAATTACCTGCCCCAACTGTCATCGCCCTTTCATGGCTAATCTCGAACAGATCATTGATGCAGGTCAAGACCCACAAGCCAAAACGCGACTGCTTTCGGGGCGTACCAATGTAGTGACTTGCCCGAACTGCGGTTATCAATCCCGCCTCTCGACTCCGTTGGTCTACCATGACCCGCTCAAGGAACTGCTGCTGATCTTCATTCCGATGGAATTGGGACTACCGCAGCAGGAGCAAAACCGTTTGATCGGCAGCCTTACCAATGCCATCATCAGCAGCTTGCCGCAGAATCAGCGGAAGGGCTATTTGCTCACGCCCAAGATGATGCTGACCATGCAGGGGATGCTCGAAACGATTCTTGAGAAGGATGGCATCACCAAAGAAGTGCTTGAGGCGCAGCGTGCCACCATGAAATTGGTCGAAGCGCTCTTGCAGCGCGATCCTGCTACGCTGCCCGACTTCGTGCGCGAACACGACAGCGAGATCAATGAGGAGTTCTTTGGCATTCTGTCCGCGTCTGCCGAGTCAGCGATTGCGGCGGGGCGGCGCGATGCTGCCGAATATATGTTGCAGTTGCGCGAACAATTGCTGACCATGACCACCACTGGTCAGGCGTTGATTGCGCAAGCCAGCGAACAGGAAGCCAGCATTCAAGAGGTCGCCAACGCGCTCAGCGAATTGGGCGAGAAGGCCGACTACAACGATCTGATCGATCTGGCGATGAATCTTGCCGCCGAAAAAGGCGATGAGGCGCTTCAGGTATTGGTCGGGTTGGCGCGTCCCGCCATGGACTACCAGTTCTTCCAGACCTTTACCTCAATCGTCGAGCAGACCGAAGATCAGGAAAGCAAAGATGCGCTCACCAACGTGCGTGACCGTCTGTTGGAACTAACTAGCATCGTTGACCAGCAGAACGAACAGGTTGTCCGGGTCGCTACCGAAACCCTACGCGGCATCCTGAACAGCCCCGATATTGATGCTGCAATCCAAGAGCGTGTCGAACTGCTTGACGATACATTCCTGGCAGTGCTCTCCGCCAATATTCAGGCGGCGGAACAGATGAAGGATATAGCCACCGCCGGACAGCTTAAACTTGTCTTTGATAAAGTGGTCGCGCTGCTGCGCGAGAGTGCGCCGCCTGCCATCAAGTTCATCAACGACCTGATGAGTCAGAGCTTCGCGGAAGCACAGGCGAACCTTGCCGAGCACGCGCCGGAATATGGCCCAGAGCTTATCCAATGGATCGAGATGATCGCCCGTGACCTTTCGGCGCGTGGCAATGCTGATGCGCTGGACAAACTCAATGCGCTGCGCGACGAGGCCATCAAAGTGTTAGCGGTATCGGGCATGAACGACAGCAACGCCTAGTCGGGACAATGCTTGCGTTGTCCGGCGGCACATGAGTTATTCAATCTTGGGACGGACAGGGCAAGCCCTGTCCCTACACCACACGAGATTTGGTAGGGACAATGCTTGCGTTGTCCGGCGGCACATGAGCCAATTTATCCATCAAATTTAATAGAAACTACCCTATCTCGATTGACACATAGTAGTGTATAATCGTCGGGTTTTTGGGCATATAACGCCCATAGAAAGGAAACACCCTGTGGTTGATGTAGTACAAGATGGAGCAGTGGTCAGTGTGTCGTATACGCTCCGCCTCGAAAATGGCGAAATCATTGATTATTCCGAGGCCGATGACCCGCTGGAATATTTGCATGGCGCGGAAAATATCATCCCCGGCCTTGAAAAGCAGTTGCTTGGTCTGCATGTCGGCGATGAAAAGAGTATCGAGCTAGCTCCCGAAGATGGCTATGGGGTCTACGATCCAGAGGAACTGGAAGTCATCGAGCGCAAGATGCTACCCAAGGATCTCCCGCCGCTCAAGCTCGGCATGGTGCTAGCGATCAGCGACGAAGAGGATAACCTCTCGGAAGCCTATGTCCGCGAGATTAGCCCGAACAATGTCACGCTCGACTTCAACCATCCGTTGGCGGGTCAGCAATTGTTTTTCCAAGTTCAGGTGCTTGCCATTCGTGAGGCCAGCGAGGAAGAAATTGCGCACGGTCATCCGCATGGCGAAGGTGGTCATGACGACTTCGACGATGATGATGACGATTTCGACGACTTCCTCGATGACGATGACGACGATGATTTCGACGACTTCGATGATGAGGACAACGACGACGATCCGGTGATCAACAACCTCAATTAGGTTCAATTCTCATGCGATCTTTGATCTTGGCCTCAAGTTCGCCGCGCCGTTTTGATCTCCTGACCCGAACCGGGCTGCCTTTCGAGGTAGCCCGACCTGATATTGACGAAACCCCTTACCCCAACGAACCCTCAGACGACTATGTGCAGCGGCTAAGTTTGGCGAAAGCGTGGGCCATCGCGCATAGCTTGCCACAGGGCAGTGATGCGTTGATCCTGAGTGCTGATACCACCGTTGCCGATGGCGACCAAATCCTCGGCAAACCGCAAGATGCCGCCGAAGCTGTGGCAATGTTGCGCCAGTTGAGGAATCGGTATCATGTGGTGCATACCAGCGTAATACTGCTTGATGCAGCCAATGGACAAAGTGCCACTCGGCTGACCACAGCGAAAGTCTTCTTGCGCGACTTCACCGATTCAGAGATCGAAGCGTATGTTGCCTCTGGCGATCCGATGGATAAGGCGGGGAGTTACGCCATCCACAATAAAGTCTTTCGACCCGTAGCGCGGCTGGATGGCTGTTTTACGAGCGTCATGGGCTTGCCGATGTGTGCAGTCGCAACCCTACTTGCCGACTGTGGAGTCATCTTGCCCACGCCGATTGCGTGTTCCCCGACGAACTTGCCTTGCCAATTTAGCAATTTGTAACCAACCAAATATCCTTAAAAAAACAGACCCTTGTTTCTGATTTGAGAAGCAAGGGTCTGTTTTTGATTATCGCGTTCATCACAGCGATTTTTGTGTTCAATGGCTTACGACAACTTACTACGCATTTCTGCCACCAGATTTACCGTATGGTGGGTGCGGAACAGGCTGAATAATCCCGGCTTGCCCTGTACAGGATTGAGCACATTTTCGGCTTGCATGATCGATAACCAGAGATTGAGCGCTTGATCGGTCATGTTTAGATCTTTGGAGAGCGTCGAATAGCTGATCGGCTGGTGCTGGTCATAGAGATCCAGTAAGGCAATTACGAAGCTATCGCGTTCCAACGATATTTCCTGCACCAATGGCGAAGTAGTATTCACCGAAATCCCTTTGGTTTTGTAGGCGCTCTGCGGATTCTCGTACTCACCGACGATGACTGCGCCCAATTCCATCAGCCATTCGACGGCTCGCTGGAAGATCACTCCGGTGTCGAATGGACGCAAGCGGCGGTGCAAACTGCCCAACGGACACCATGTAAAGCCACGATAGCTTGTGAACTGATCGACACTGACGATAATCCGCTTGAGCATCGCGTCCGTATCGGCATTGCGCGGAAGTGGCCCCTCGCCGCTCGGTATATCCAGATCGTCATACGAGGGCGCACCGTTACCGGCATAGGCCATACTCATACCCGTTGAAGGCTCCGAGAGACGAATCACCGGAACAAGATCTTCGGGGTTGTGGCGATGTGGGATGAGTTCCCGCACCAGAATATCTTCGCGGATCAGGCAATCGACCCACTCCGAACGCCATGTATCGTCAATGTTCAGGCCGGGGCGGTCAAGCTCGTGATCCATTGCTACACCCTTGAGCAAGAACCCGTAGTTCACGTAGGCCCAGCCACGTACATCGAGTGTATTGGCAACGCGAATCAGTACACGGTCACGTACCAGCCGAGTCCGCTCCACGATGCTGTGATCGGGGGCAGGGACGACCAACTTGGTATTGCCATTGACCGTTGCCCGTAGGATACCCATCGCAATCGCCTGTGTTACCAGATCGTGTGCGCGTGCATCCGAAACGACAGCGCTAACCCGTCGCAACTGATCTTCGAGCACTTCAACAGGTAAGCCATCCGCAGAAGTCTTGGCGGCGAGTCGGTCATATTGCAGGATCACGCTTGACCACTGCGAAGGCGTAAAGGCATTCGCTGAACCCTGCGGCGTGGCGACTGAAGCGGAATACATCTGCCCCACGACTTCGTGCCGACGCAGTTCCAGAAAATCGTCCAGATATTCGATCTGAACCGACGGGTTATTTTCGAGAATACGGCTGGTGCTGCCGCGCACGCCCCACACGATCACCTGTTTGTTACGCGCACGCAGCGCCCCGAACAGATCGTTGAAGTCGCGATCACCGCTAGCAATGATATAAATGTCTGCCGAGTTTGGCTGGGTACTGTCTGCCAGCACATCTTTGGCGATCCGCATATCGGCGCTGTTTTTGCCCGGTAAATTGAAGACCGGATCAATGTTGGCGAGCGCCAGACGACTCGGCGCTTCGTCGGAAACCTCGCGCCCCATATCATCGACCAACGGCGGCAAACTCCCCCGCTGACCCCAAGGGGCATAGGCCGCCATCCGCGTGATCTGTCCGTGTGCGGAGGCGTGCTCGTTGATGCCATCGATCAGCCGATCAAGGTTCACCGCGTACCCTTGCTCGTTCAGACTGATGGCGATGTTTTCGAAATCGACATACAACGAGATCGTCTTGGACTGAATCCCTAGAATCGATCCAAGCGGCTGAAAGATCACATCGTCGTTGTCAGGGTCTTGATCAGACCAGACACGCACGCGGGCATTACGCTTCATCTTGATGCGCCCGATGAGGGTGAGAATCTCTGGGGCATTCGTCACCAGAATCAGTTCGTCCACCGGCTGCGGATCGGATGAAAAATAGTGCAAAACCAGCGCATCCACGAAATGTGAACGGCTCGGTACATTAAACGTCTCGAAGCCTACGCCCTCGTAGATGCGTTCTATCGACGCATTGCCAGAGGTACGATAGCGTTCCCAGTCGGCAACGGCAATCGCATTGAGCGCATCTGGACTAATCAAACCCGCCGCTAAGGCTGCATTGCCACGCAAACGGGTCGCTAAATCGTGCATATCCACGGCAAAAGAACGAGTCTGTAACCGTGTTAAAAGATCATCTACGTCTACTATCAGATAAGCTGCCATGAATTAGGTCCCCGCTAAAATATTTTCCCTGCACACACTATTAACTAAACATAAATTTCGTAAATATAATCAACACATTCTTAACGAATCACTCGATCCGTTATTTTTTCTTGCCGCAAAAAAGTAATTTTACTGCCGTTTCAAAGATTGCGCCAATTTTAACAATTAAATGTTCTAAAATCAATGTGCAAGTTGGTGACGTTCCGGAAACGTTATCATCGTTGTAACCCCTAGAGATTGCATAGAGTGCACATTTGATATGGATTTGATATAACTTCGCTTCAAATGAGGACAAGTTTTTACAAAACTTTAACGAAACTCGTTTTGTGCAGTCTGTACAGTCTCAGCCGCGCTGCACCAACAAGACACCACATAATACCATCACTGCACCAATCGCCAACCACGGTGTGAACAATTCGTGCAGCACTACGATTGCCGCACTAGAGGCGACGACTGGTTCTAGGTAGGTGTAAATTGCCGTGCGGCCTGTACCCAAACGTTTGATCGCCTGACTCCAGATCAACGTGCCAATGCCAATCGAAACGACCCCCGAATAGAATACGGCAATTAGCAAACTCGGTTGCACCGCCGACCAGTTCAACCGTACCAATTCTGGCAGAGAAAAAGCCACCTGAAAGATCGCCCCCCACGCGGTAATCCAGAAAGCGATGGCACTGGGCGTGTTACGTTGAAGCAGCCCCCGCGACATCAACATGGCGCTGGCAAAAATTGCCGATCCCACCAACGTTAGCACATCACCGGATAGGGTGTCGCCACCAATCGCCACTTTGTCACGACTGACAATAACAACCACTACCCCCAAAAACGCAAGCAGCACCCCCAAACTTCCACGACGACGCAACCGATCATGTCCACGCCACGCATTGAACAGCACCACCCAGATCGGCGCGGTGGTTCCTAGCAGCGCACTATTGGCAACGGTAGTCAGTCGCAGCGCATAAAGAAAGACGGCCTGATAAACCGGTTGTTCCAGAAATGCCAGCCCAATCACGGGGAGCCAATCACGGCGCGGCAAGGCAATCGGCAGCCCTTGCCACTTGAAAATGATCCCAAGCGCAAACGTTGCAAAAGTGAATCGCACGCCGTTGAGGACAAAGGGTGGCAGTACAGTCAGCGCTGACTTGAGGATAACGATATTCGTTCCCCAGATAACCATCAGCAGCAGCATCCACAGATCCATCCACGTAAAACGGTGGGTGATCGAGTTGGCGGTGGATGAAGCGGGAGTAACTGTTTCCCCAGATTGGGCAGACACCGAAACTTCGAGGTTAGTCACTAAGTATTTCCATAAAATTTATGAAGCGCACCCCTTGCCCGAAAACACTCAAGGGATGCGCTCCACAAGGGTTGCAAATCCATCTGAGCGGCCTAACCTGTTTATCTGTCGGGGGTGGTAGGATGTAGGTTAACTCGGTAAATTTAGAGTTTGCACAGAGTTCTTAATCGATTAGTATAACATATTTAGCGATGTGGTGCAAATACATCCCCCCAAGAAGCGAAGCGCAAGGGCAGAACTATAGTGGAAGTATGAGCCAACCACCAGATAGTCAACGAACAGACCAACCAGTAAGATGGGGCGCAACGCATCGGGTAGCCGGCGCTATCGATGCAAACTGTGCCGTCGATAGTCCTTTGCCCCTCCCCACCTGAGGGGTGCATTTCAAAAAAGTTCTAAGGGAGTAGAGTCAAGGTAACGAGAAAAAAAACCATGAGCCCAGAAGAACTAGAAGCAAAAATACGAGCGAAAATGGACGAAGAGATCACAGGCTTGGTTGGGCAATACCAAGCCAGCCAACGAAAAACGCTCGACGAAATCGAAGCAACCGCCGTAGGGCTAGGGCAGCACGTGCGCGAAATCGCGCTCCAAGAGATGCTAGCCGCCCACGCCGAATGCAGTATCACGAATTCCCTGAAAATGGCCTACCGATTGGTTCTGCCACTGTCGAAAGTGCCCTCAAACCATTCAAAAGTCGATTAACCGGAGCCGGAATGCCCTGGAACCGCGAGGGTGCCCAACCCATGGTGCTCATTCGTGCAGCACGGCTTGACCACTCATTTGATGACCCTTGGCACGCTGCTGCCTAGCCAGAACTTTTTTGAAATGCACCCCCACCTGAAAGATTGACCTACAGCTAGCCCTTTTTGAGGAAATACTACTATAATTAATATTGAGGTTGACCAACTCATTGCAACCTCGTTTAAGCAATAGGAGATCTATTTTGTCCACAACAGTACAAGCTACCGAAACACAAATTCCAGAGACGATGAGCGAAGATGTTCAAAACCTTCGCCGTCAACTAGAGTCCACGCAGGCCGCTTTTGTTAGTGTTTTGATGGAAAAGAACTTTTTAACCCGTGCGATGGCGGATCTAAACTTCCATCACAATGCCCACGATGGGATTGTGTTTACCGATGTGCAGGGACGTGTCGTCTACGCCAATCCATATTTTCTCAAAATGATGAACATTGAAGACCCCGCTGAACTGCTCGGCAAGCCGCTGCCCAGTTACATGTGGAACTCTGAGGAAGACGCACAGCAGCTATTCAAAGATGTGCGCGAAAACGGTTTTGTGCGCGAACGTGAGTTGAATCTTTATAATCGTGACAAAGCCCCGATCTTTGTCGCTTGCTCCAGTGTAGCAAGCAAGGACGCTGAGGATAACTTTGTCGGTACCGAGATCATGCTGTGCAACATCACTAGCAAGCGTAAATTTCAGACACAACTTAGTGAACGCACTCAGGTGTTGGAGCGTGTGACTGAATTTACCCGCAGCAGCCTTGATTATCTCAAAGATATGGTTCAGCGTAGGGCCGACTACAGCGAAATGCAGGCAATTATTGCCAAGATGCAGGATGAGCTTTCGCGCACGGTCTAACGCCTGTATCTCGTTTTTTCACTAGACAACGCCAATCACGCCGCTGCGCCGTCCATCAAGGGCGGCTTTTTATTAGGGGATCATTGAATCGTACAAAAGTCACAGCACACGGAGTTAACAAGGCTTAAAATAAGCGACAAGGTCGTTCAGTGGGAAGTTTTAATCATGGCTTCGTTCTGGTTTGTCAGTGCGCCACTGTCGGGTCATCTCGACTGGGGCGGGATGTTAAAGACCGCGCAAACGCTGCGTGATACTGGACACAGTGTCCTCTGGATTTCGCAGCCTGCTATTGCCCCAGCGCTGGCGGGGATCGAATTCGCGGCGATTGCAGAAACGGGCTGGCTATGGCCTCCGCCGCCCATGCCCGACCCGAAGTTGCTCAAACCTGCTGAGGGGATGTTTATCCGCTATCGTCGTGCGTTGGATACGTGGTTGAGCGAGGATATTATCCCGCCCGCCGTAGAAGCAATTGTCGCGCTTGCCGAGTCACGCGGCAAACCATTTGCCATCGTCACCGATCCATTTTTGAGTGCGGCTGCTTTCGCCGCCGAAGCGTTATCTGTGCCCTTGATTGTCGCGGGCTGGCCTGCTGGTCAACCCCTCGACGAGGAGCATATGTACGCGGTTCAGTCGGACTTGAGCCGCATTAGCCACGAACGGATCGCCAATCTCAAGCAGCGGCTTGGCTTGCGGGCGATCAATTTTTCGGGTGGCGCTGCGCCTTCGGTACAGAGTCCCTACTTGCACGTCAGCTACTTTAGCCGCGAATGGTATCAATCCGATCCCGATTTCTTGCCGCAGACACGCTTTGTCGGTGGAATGCCAACCGCACCAACCACACCGCCCCCCGACTGGCTTAGCGCCATCCCATTAGATACGCCACTGGCCTTTATCACGCTGGGCAGCACATTTACGGGTGATCTGGGCTTTTTTAGCTGGGCGGCACAAGCTTGTCATCGGCTGGGCTTGCTGCCAATTATTGCGTTAGGTCGCAACCCGATTGAGCCAGAGGAAAAAGCGAAACTCAAGGCAGCGCTGCCACCCGGCACACGCTTACTCAACTGGATCGACTACGATCACCTGTTCCCGCGCCTCAAGGTGATCGTACATCATGGCGGCATGGGGACAACTCATCAGGCGTTGATTCAAGGTGTTCCTCAGGTGTGTGTACCCCATGCCGCCGATCAACGTGGTCAGGCCAAACGGGTGGCACAAGCCAAAGTTGGCCTCAACTTGAGCGCCCATGATGTACGCAACGGTCAGTTGCTGCCCGCGATCCGTGCCGTAACACGAGATACTGCCGTGATCACCAACGCGGCGCAGTGGGCCACAGACTTCGCTAATTTGGGTGGCTCCGCCTACGCCGCTACGTTAATGCTACAAGTTGTCGAAGGGCAAACTGCGCCCGAACATGAGCAATAAAGGGTTAACTACCCCTGCGCTACCAGTTTGGAGATCGTGCCTTTGCTCAAGTCAGCAACATAGAGTTCGCCGGCTTCATCCTCGCCAAAGGTACTGACCGATCCCGCCCCTTGCATCAAGATAGCAGATTGCCAAGAGCCGTTCGCTTGCTGCAAGCCCCAGATCCGCCCGCTGCAATAGTCGCTGTAGAAGTAGGTTCCGCGCAGCACTGGGTAAGCAGCGCCGCGATACACAAAGCCGCCTGAGATCGAGCAGCCCAACGAATGATCATACTCCGCCACAGGCTGTATAAACTTCGATTGATCGCATTGTGCGCCAGCGGGATAGCAGTGCAGCCCTTCGGTGGTGTTCCAGCCAAAATTAAGCAGTCCTGTGTTACCAGCTTTCACAACATCTACTTCTTCGAAGTCGTTTTGACCCACATCGGCAATGTATAAGTCGCCTGTGCCGCGATCAAACGAGAAGCGCCAAGGATTGCGTAAGCCAATTGCCCAGACTTCGGGGCGACCCCCGGCTTTGTTCGTGGCGAATGGATTGTCGGCAGGAATGCCATAGGGATCGCCGTTATCTACATCGAGACGCAGTAGTTTACCAAGTAGCGTTTTGGGATTTTGTCCATTGCGATCTGGGTCGCCGCCACCGCCGCCATCGCCCAACCCCATGTATAGATAACCATCGGGGCCAAACATCACCTGACCACCGTTATGATTAATACGTGGATGTACTTGAGTCAGCAGGATTTTTGCTGATCCGGGGTCGGCAACGTCGGGATTACTGGACACTTTGTAGCGGGCAATGGTTACGTCACCGCCGGGGGCAGTATAGTATACAAAGAACAACCCGTTGTCCTTGTACTTCGGGTGGAAAGCAACCGAAAGCAGCCCACGTTCCGACTGTCCCGAATCGATCAAAGAAGTAATATCGAGGAACGGCGTAGCAACTTTCTTGCCGTCACGAACGATAATAATACTGCCCGCTTTTTGGACAATGAACAGCCGTCCGCTGCCATCATTGGCATTTGAGATCCCAGTTGGGTTATCGAATCCGTCTAGAAAAGGTTGTAGGCCGATCTTGAGGTTGCCAACGGCGGTGCTTTGAGCACTAGCAGGTTGCTGTGTTCCGATTGTCATGCCCGTCATTAGGACGATTACCAGTACAACCAATACTATCCTGAGCCGTTTTTGATCAAGCATTTGTATCTTCCTATATGCGTGCCACTATCTATACAGCGTACCAAAATTACCGCCAATCCCCCATGAGTCCACGATGAGAGACCGAAGCTGCAAGCGTCAGGCAAGCACGATCAGGCGCGATTAGTTATCCGGCGAGTCTGACTCAACTTCGTTTTCTTGTGGTTCATCGTGCTGTTCTGCCTGATCATTACCGTTGAACGCCCGGTTGACCGGAGTCGTGCCCGATGGCGGAGTGTCACCTTGCGCAAAGTCGCTTTCAAAGTAGTCGGCATCGTCAGGTTTAGGCGGCGGGAACAACCCTGCATACGGGTTATCGGGGTCGGGGTAGGCAGGCCGACGATTATTGGGGACATACTTTTTGGGCAGCAGTCGGCGCGGTTTAGTGTCATCCTGCGCGATGGCTGGCTCTGCCTCAAACATGAGATGATGTGTGGGCTTCGTATCATCTTCGCTTACAGGCGGCTCCCCCTCCATGACAACATGTTGAACGGGCTTCGTATCGTCTAGTGAGTTGGCTGGCTCAGGGATCGTGTCTTGCTCATGCTGTTCTTCCGCTGGCGTGTCATCTGGTGGTTCAAGTGGTGTTTCCAATACAAGCGTCTCCACAAAACAGTCTTGTTTAATTATATGTCTATTGTCTATTTGCGCATATCGCGGTAGCCCATGGCAATCATCCACTGACACAGGATGGGGCCGCCGTGCCGATCCACACCGGGGATATTCTGTGTATTGGGCAGGCCGTCATAGCCAAGAAAATAACCAAATGTCCCTGTAAGCTGATCACGCGCAGCAGGCGAGAGTTCTGCATCACCAATCGCAATTGCGTGAATGTGAATCGGTGAACCTTTGTACAGATCGTTGGGTTCGCGCACCCACGCGGCAAAGCCAGCAATCCGCAACGCACGGATAGCGTCGGGAAGTTCTGAACGCATAACTTGTCCAGTACGTAGCTTGATTACCGAAAGATCGACTGCGCCGCCGCCGTCGTGTGTGCCGAAACTAGCCGTCACGCCGCCGGGGTTATACGATCCTTGAGTAATGCCAATGCCAGTGAAGTTGAGCGTTCCGTTAAAAAGCTGCTGTGCATGATTAAGCATCCAGACCGTTCGGGCGTTGAGTTTTGCGCCGCCGATCAGCGTCCGGGTGTAACTGTCCGGCGGACGTTCGCAGCCTTGCGGCTCCACAAAATCGACTGGAGCTACCGGGGTCATGGATGCAGAAGCTATATTTATCGCGATGGTGCTGACCAGTGGCACCAAAGTCGGGATAGGTGGTGCAGTCGGCAAAATTGGTGCAATAGATGCAATAGATAATGACGCGAGCGTTGGACTCGGCGTGGCAGTCACTACAACACTGTTAGCAGAGACTGCCGATCCCGTGAGTGCTGGAAAATTGCAGGCTGCACTCGTAACCAATAAGACTGCTATGAGCACTATCCCTGCCCAAGTACGGAACTTTGAGTCAGTCAAGAGGCCGTTACCTCATTTTGAGCTTAACATCATTCAGGCCAGCTTCACCGGGAAAAAACTCGGCGAGGAGTTCAGGCGCATAACGCTCGACGATTTCGTTGGAAAGGCCGTTTTTGGCGCAGATTTCGCCGTACAGAGTAGCACTACGACGCGGCGTGCGTTCCTGAGTCTCGAAGTTGGTATGGTACAGCCCAAAGCTAAAGTGTGGGTCGTAGCCTTCTGTCCACTCGAAGTTATCCATCAGACTCCAGAAGAAGAAGCCGCCGACGGTATAGCCATAGTTGGCGGCACGCCATACCGAACGTACCGAACGGATCAGGTAACCGGGCCGCACGGTATCGTCAGGATCGGGCACACCACATTCGGTGATATATACAGGCTTTTTGAGTGTTTTGGCAAGCCACTCGATATGCCCATAGGTCGCATCGGGGTTCAGTCCACCCCACCCTCCCGGCCCAACAGGCATATCTGTCGGTTTGTGCTGCGTAATAAAAAATGAGGCAGGCCGAGTCAAGGTGAAGCCAACATTGTATTGCTGATAAAATTGCAAGCCCACCCAGTCCAACGCGCCTTTAGCCTGTGGCATTGGCACATCGCGTGACCCCGGTAAGTGAACAATGCCATCAACCATCGCTAGCGTAAAAGTCCGGTTGAAAAAATGGTCTACCAGATAGGCGGCAGGCCAATGGATAAAGTGAGGCCGCATCGGGCTGACTCCAAGATGGTGCATCGCATAACCGACCTGCGAAGTTGGCTGTAATTCTTTGATGGCATGGTAGGCGGCAGCGTGTCCGCGCACCAAATTGACGGTTACTTGGTTAAAGCCTCTGCCGCTTTTCAACCCCGGAGGCCACTTGCCCAACGAATAGCCTTGTGTCGCGTAAACCATTGGTTCGTTGATGGTACACCACAGTGTACATAGATCGCCCAGCGTGCTCACTACCTTGCGGACGTATTTCTCGAAATGGATGGGGGTTTCGTCCCACAGCCAGCCTTGATGTTCCGCAATCCACAGCGGATTGGTGAAGTGATGCAGCGTGATCATTGGTATTATGCCGCGTGCGTGCAGTGCCGTGAGCATGTCGCGGTAGTGTTGCAGCGCCGCCTCATCCCATTTGCCCGGTTCCGGCTCAATACGGCTCCACTCAACGGAAAAGCGATGGGCATTGTTGTGCATCTCAGCAGCCCTGTCAAAGTCTTCTAAATAGCGCCCGTCCCACCATTCGCAAGCACGACTTGACCGTTGGTTCTGGAAGATATGCCCCGGTGTTTGCTCCCAACGCGACCAATCATTGATATTCCGCCCTTCGACCTGATGAGCAGCAGTAGCACAGCCCCACAAGAATCCCTGTGGAAACTGCTGAATGGCTTTAATAGACATGGACAACCTTATGCAAAATGATGCGAAACGTATGAACTATATGCGCCTGTAAAATCCTAATCTACATCAATCTGTGATGAATGCAGGGTCGGGTAAGCCTAACCCTGCATTTTGAAACTCCCTTTCCGCAGAATCCGATCACGGAGTGGGCGGCGGGCTACTGGCCCAGACCATCTGGCATGGGACACTTAACCCAACTGATCCAGCAACCTTACACAGACTACTCAATGAAATCTGATTGTCGTTGACATACGACGGCATATTCTGTACAGGGCCGGGAATGCCGTTGACAGTGAGGCCGTTACTGCCACCTAGCGCGAGTACAACGCCCTGCCCGTCACTCATTTCGCGCTCGACTCCGTTGGCGGCAACCCCGACATGACCCTTGATGACTGAGACGGTCATGGTTTGGTTGGGAATCGCCCGCAGCACAATGCTTGATCCCACGTTTAGCGTTACGCCGTTGGCAGTGAAAGTTACTTGCCGTCCGCCGTTGCTCTGGACAAACAGTCCACCGGAAGGTAGATCGTTACAGGTGGCCTGCGCTCCGACTCCCGTCGAGAAGTAAAAGGAACGGATCGCCGGGGCAGTCAAGGTCACTTCTGGGTCGATCACGTTCAGGGTATTTATATCGCAGGTCGTCTTAAGATTGCCCTTGAACAACCAGCCTGTCTTGCCCTGACTCTCGCTAAACACCCATTGTCCGTCATCTACCCGCCCGCTAAGGGTAACTGGATCATTGGGCGACAGCAGTTCGAGTTGTTCCTCATTGGGACCGGGTGCGCCGCGCAAATAGGTGGTTCGAGTCGTTGTCGCTGTACAGGTTGGCGCAGCAGGGTTGGCTGCTGCTGTGACCGCTGGTGAGGTCGCGGCGCTGTCGTTCGTTGTGTTGGTAAAGGTCGTATTCCCGTACAGAATGAAAGTCACTGCTTGTCCGGCGGATGTATTACTTAATCCGCTCACTTGTGCTTTAAGGGCGGCGATGCCCCATTCATGGCGATCTGGAACCAACGGCCCTGTCGTAATCGACTTGAGGGCGCTCAATGGCACAATATCGCCGGCCTTACCGAACGCTGGTTTAAGGGCAGGATCTTGATATTCAACCGCTACCGTCTGGTTGCCATAGCATACCTGATCGCGATCTAGACCATTGCACGCTGCCAAACTTTGCTGTGCCGCTGTCAAGATCTGCGTACACGTCGCCGGGTTAGTCGCCTGTGCGCTAGATACGCTAGGAGATTCTACGGTGAAGATCACAATAAACACTAACCCTAGCACAAAAATTGCGCCCGCAGTCCTCAACTGTTTTTTCGGGATACGTATCGTAAAGCGCATGGAGTCTCCTGATAACACCCGTCGAATAGGTATAGCATAGCACGACTTTGCCTATAGAGATCCGCTTCACTCAAAGATGCGGTGCAACACTAGCCTGCGTCCCAGCGATGAGCTGTAAATCGGCTTGCTGCTCCTCAGTAGTCACAATCGTTAAGATATCACCTGCTTGCAAAACCATATCTCCATGCGGCACAAGCACCTGACGACGACGGCGGATTGTGGCGACGATGCTTCCGCCGGGCCACTTTACATCGCGGATTTGCTGATTCACGACGGGCGATTCTGGTGCGATTCGCAGCTCGATCACCCGTGCATTCGAGTAAGTTGCCAACCGGATATTGCGAAACTGTTCCAACGCCTGCTGTTTGCGTTGGAGCGCCAGATCGTAGGCGTGGACAATATTGCGGCGGCGCAGCAGCCCGACAATCTGGCGGGGATCGTTGGCATCAACAACAGGCAAACGGCCTAGATCGCGAGCGCCAATGAGCCTCAGGGCTTCCGAGATAGGGGCCTCAGATGTGATGGTGATCAGATCGCGGGTGCAAATATCGCCAACGGTACGCTTCTCGCTGGCTTCTGTCTGATTATCTTCGTCAGGTTCATGGGCGCGAGTCAAATCTTGAAGCGTGACAATCCCATACAGATGATGATCGGTATCAGTCACGAGCAAGCCATGTGTGTTATTCTGCTCAAAGACGGCTTCCAGTTGATTGAGTGGGAGCGTAGCAGGCACACTAGGCGGATTAGTCGTCATCGCTTCGCGGACGGTGATCGTTTGTAGCAAGTCTATATCGCGCCCCTGAGCAAGGCGGACCCCTTTACGGGCTAGCCCCAAATGATAAATTCCATCCGGCGCGAGTCGCTCCACAACAAACAAACAAACCACTGTGGTTAGCATAATCGGCAGGATAAGTCGATAGTCGTTGGTTAGTTCAAAGAGCAGCAGCACTGCGGTAATCGGGGAGCGAATGACTCCTGCCATCGAAGCCGCCATGCCAGCAATCGCGAACGCTGCCGGGTTAGCCGAGAAGGTATTCGGGAAAAGCGAATCTAGCACCACCCCATAGGCTCGTCCAAGCGCTGCACCCACAAACAGCGCAGGCGCGAACATGCCGCCGACAAAGCCGCCACCCAAACTTATCGTCGTGGCGACCATTTTGCCAACGACTAACAGCAGTAACAGCTTTAAGTCAAAATCTGTGCCAGTCTGGTTCAGCAGGGCGTTCATGGTATCGCGACCTGTTCCCATAATCTGCGGCAGAAAAACCGCAATCAGCCCAACCAGAACGCCAGCTAGCGCGGTTTTTACGGGTTGAGGGATGTGCCAATGATGCCATTGATCTTGCTGCCAGTAGAGCATCCGAATAAAAAGGGCAGCGACAGGTGCGATAAGTATCCCAAGCACAATATATAACGGGATTTCTTGCAGGCCGCCCAACGCATAATTGGAGATCCCAAGCTCTGGCACGCTGGCTTGAGAAGCCGTAAAGATAATGCTCTGCGCTTCGATGGCCTGAGTCAGCACTGCCGAAATCACGGAAGTTAACACCACCACGCCAAATGCGCCTGTCGAGAAATCGCCGAGGATAACTTCGAGCGCGAAGAAAACCCCAGCGATGGGCGCACGGAAGGCCGCAGCGATACCGCCAGCGGCCCCTGCTGCAACCAGTAGTCGCACCCGGTCATCGGATAGGTGCAACCATTGACCGACCATCGATCCCAGACTCGCGCCGATCTGCACACTCGGATCTTCGGGGCCAACCGATGCGCCCGCACCAAGTGAGAAAGAAGCCAACGCCACTTTAATCGGCATACGACGGTAGCGCAGCCGCCCACCACCAAAAGCTGAGGCTTCCATAATCCCGGCAACCCCATGATGGCGTTCTTCGCCAATGAAGCGGTGCGCCAAAAAGCCAACGATCAGACCTGCAATACCCAGCACGGGGATAATCCCCCAGTTTCCCAAGCCACCAAACACAGTTGCCAATAGGCTTTCTCGGAAGAAGCGCTGGAAGAAATCGATCCCTTCGCGAAATAACCAAGCCGCTAGTGCCGTTGCAATACCTACTCCAATGGATAGCATCAGTAGTACAGAACTTTCTGAAAGCATCCAAGTATTCAATAGCCGACGCACCCTAGCCATAGTCCCCTCCTATTCTGTCTTGACATGCAGCGTAAACGTACCCGGTGTCATGGCATAACCATGCACTTGCACAGTGTACGTGCCGATGCCATCATCCAACGAAAGTTGGACAACTGCGTCGGTGTTGTCCACGCTGGAGTCGTCGGTCAGATCTAGGCGGTGTCCATCGGGGCCATACACTTCTACAACTGGATCAAACTGGTCTTTACCGTGTACTTCGATCAAGGCAACTATACCGGGAACTGCCTTAAAAGAGTAGGTATAACGTTCATCTTGCTGTACTTCGGCCTGCATTGTCTGGTCAAGCGCTACACTGAAAACCGCCGTTGGGATGATCTTCAGCACGCGCACAAGCAGACTGTACCCGCCTCCACTACTGCCCGCCGCGGCAGCGACCCGAACATGATACGCTCCTTGGATGGGACTTAGCAGTGCTCCGGTTTTTATGGTGCGTGTCGCTGGAGCAAACTGTGCCGTGCCCAATACTTTGCCATCGAGGGTAAGCACATCCACAAGCGGCGCGACTCCACTTTGCAACGGCGCGACCTCGACGGTAAATGTCGCGTTCGCGGGTATATTCAGAGTCCAGTTCTGGCGATCTCCAGTACGCTCCAATTTACCTTGAGTAGGCAAATCAGGCGTAACTGCACCTGCATCGACATCTCGCAAGATTAGCCCTTCACCGACAGTCAGGGTATATAAGCCGCTGGATCGATTCTGATCGGCTTGTGGATAGATGATATATGCGCCCGTCACAGGTAGGACAAAGCCACTGACGATGGCTCCGCTGACTCCCGCCGCCTGAGCGACCTGTTTACCATTCGGAGCGTAGACCTGAAATGATGGTACAAGCTTGCTTCCTGCGGCGCGAAACATACCAATACTGATGACTGTCCCGGCGGGGCCGAACACGGCAAAGCGATCTATATAGCTGGGGTTGGGGATTTGGCTCGCAATCGTTTGCCCGATGCGAATCTGCGATCCAGTCACGACGATGGGGATAGTCGTTGGCGCGGCAGTCTGGATCGGGGTGGGCGCGGCGAGGGTCACTGTGGGTAATGGGGTTGGCAAAGGGATTGTGCCGGGTAGCAGCATCAGCGTATAGTCGCCTGTCTGTCCGCCGCCAGAAGCCTGAATTAAATAAGTGCCTGTTGTCGGAAGCTTGACTCCGCTGATCATGGCATTGAGGCCGCCGCCGCTATTATCATCGCTGGCAACCAGCGATCCATCTGGGGCAAAAAGGCGCAAGGCTGGATCAATCGATCCGCCTGCAACATTCATTTGCAGGGTGAGTATTGTTCCTGCCTTGCCCTCGAATGACCATAAGTTCTCATCGGCGTTGAGTGTCGAGAATCGCTGATCGCCCAGTGCAATGGTTTGGCGTGTCGTGGGGGCTAGTGTAGCGGTAGGCGCATCGAGGGTGAGAGTACGCACGACGAGTGTATAACTGCCCGTCCCACTGCCCACTACAATTGTATATTTGCCATCGGAAAGGAGTCGGAAGCGATCCAAGCGTCCCGTGCTGGTCGAGATACGCGCCACCGACTCGCCGCCGGGATCGATGAGAGTCACAGGCGGTAACGCCTCGCTTGCCGTAAACTCAATGGCAACCGTTTCGGTGTGGCTGCCAACAAATAACCAGCGACTTTCGCCCTGATCGAGATTACCCCGTACCGTCTGCCCAAAAGAGATCGTGTTGATTTGTGGCGGCGGAGTAGCGGATAGCGTCGATGACTGACAAGCTGTTACTCCCAGCAACACACACAGCCCCAAGACTAGAGCCAGCCGTGAGAGCATGGTGGTTATTGGAGACAGCTTGGCAGTTCCATCACATCGCGAGGCCACGTTTGCCCATAGAAGCTCAGATAATCCGTGACGTGCGCCGCCCAATAATCAATGGTGTGATCGCCAGTTGAATTCATTGTGTAGCCGGAATCGATACTGCGTCCCGCCAGTGTTTTTTGCAAGATCTCAATGTTGGGGCGTGTATCATCATCTTTGCCGACATCTAGCCAGAATCGCGGCTGTGTCCCCGGCGCAAACTCTACTGTCTTGGCAAGGCTCAGCGGATTATAGTCGGCAGGCGCATTTTGCAGATCGAAATACGCGCTGTGACCGCCTACCGCCCCGAACAGATCGGGAAAGCGAAAAGTGATCTCGTAGGCCCAGAACCCGCCCCGCGAAATACCACCAATCGCCCGCCCTTCGCGAGCGTTCCAAGTGCAGAAACTTTTCTCAATTTCGGGCATCAACTCTTTGACGATCACGCTTTCCCACGAGGCATTTTCGGTAAAGACATTGGTATTCATCACATCCCCGCCGTCCGTCATAATCAAGATCATCGGCGGCAGTGCTTTGAGCGCAATTCCTGCGTCCAATGCCTCGTGAACCTTCAACAGATCTGTCCACTCAGTCTGATTCTGATCGGAACCGGGCATCAGAATCACATACGGGTAGCGCCGGGTGCTTTCATAATAGCAGGGTGGCAGGTAGGCGCGATAGTTGACCGTCCCGGCGATCTTGCTGATAAAGCTGAGATCAAGGATCTGACCTTTGCTCGTGTTACACACAAAAGCCGTCGCTTCAGGGACAGAAATCGCTGCTTCAGTCGCGATCTCTGTGGGCTGAATGGTGCTTGTCGGCAGTGGCGTTTGTGTAATCGTGAGCGCGACGGTTGGGAACAGAGTCGGCGCTGTCGTTTGCGTGACGACGATTACTTTTCGGGGCGCATCCGGCGCAAGTGGATCGCAGGCAATGAGCAGACAAGCTAAGGCAAAGAGAATGCAGAGTTTTAGACGCGGCATAGCGGGCGGTTTCAATCACTTTGATCACTTGGTAAACGATGTCTTGAGTTATAGCCGAGGTTGCCAGAACGGGCAACAGTTGGAAGCGGCTTGATGGTACAATTGACGATAATCTTTCTTTGTATCTTTACAGGGTAACTTAAATGTCAAAACAGGTTTCACCGCAAGGCTTGCAAGCGTTTCAGGATTATCGATTCGGCATGTTTATCCACTGGGGCTTGTATTCAATTCTGGCCCGTCAGGAGTGGATCATGCACATCGAACAGATCCCGATCCCAGAGTATGAGAAATTAATGACGCAGTTCAACCCGACGAAGTTTAATGCTGACGAATGGGTCAGTATTGCTGCGGA
>JBDTVG010000139.1:0-49480 GCA_040007395.1 Chloroflexota bacterium | reverse complement strand
ATCCTTGGTTGCCTAGCTCTAATGTTCGCCAACAGTATCGCTTGCGGCGGGGTATCTGGTTAGCTACAATTTTCTTTTACGCCGCAAGCAGCGGGGAATGTACCCGACGATGATTCAAAAATTGCTCAAGCCGCTGTTGCCTGTCCTATCAATTTTCTAGGCTCGTGATGCTGCATAACTAAATTTCCCCAAAGTCTGGAAGCAGTGAAAGGTGGTACAAGTCGCACTCAAGATAATCCTAGTGGTTTAGCCCGGTACGGATTACTTTCGTGTCACTTCCCGTCTTTATCAAAGTGTAAGCGTACATGACCCTTATCTTCATGAGCTAAAGCCGCAAGGATGCCCCTTTAGCCAAGCGGTTAGTGACCGATCTTGAGCGATCCGGTGTTGAGATTTGGTTTGATCAAACTGACATCGAAGCATCGAAGCTGGGTCAAAATGGAGTAGTATATGCGGTATATTAATTTTGGCTCAATATGGGGATCAGGGAGGTAAGGAGGGGCTAAAATAAACGAAGAAAAAGAAAGGACGGAAAGAGACGCATGATCAACCGCGACAGCCTGAATGATGATGGCACACGCTATGAAACAGTGCGAGAACTTCGTTGGGCAGCGGGGGTCAAGTGTCCGTCATGTGGTTCGGCAGCGATACCCAAACGAGGGCGCGATGAACGACCAAAGACCGGCAACGGTATGCGGGGTGGGGCGTGTCACCGCCAGTTTGATGACTCAAGCGGGAGAGTTTTGAAGGACCTGACCAAGCGTGGGTCTTGCGCCTGTACTTCAGGGGCTTATCGCATCAGCAAATCGCGGCAGAACTGGCGTTGAATAAAGATGAAGTGCAAGCCATGACCACCCAACGGCGAGCAGGGATTGTGGCGAAAAATAGCCTGTCGAGTTTACTTGCCATTTTTTGACTTTATTCACAATATCAGGCGGGCTGGCAAAGCTCGACTGCATTCTTGCCTCGTAGCTCCCTGATTCCCGTATTGAGCCTAAGTCAATTGTTCGTTGAATATCAGCGAAATTATCAATACTGGCTCCACAACCGCGTCCAGCCAGCACATCTTGCAGAATTAGCCCTTCCAAAATTTCGGGTTTCGATTTGCCTTTGCCAATAATCGCCAGCACATATAAACGCTTGGCTCATGTAAAACACAAGTGCAAACGCGAAAACCTATAGCATCATGCTGCCGAGGGATTTTCATTTTGCACTCCAATTAGACAAGAGCCACGCAGTTTTAAAGGGGTATAATTTTAGTCCCGGTTTTAACAAATAAAATCGGGACTAATTGTTTGCTTATCGCAATGCGGGGATGACCAGTGTTTCTTCTTTCGTAGCAGGCAGCAGCGTGAACACCGACCCGCCGCTGCGTCCGCCACTATTTTGCTTTATCAAATTAGAACCTTGAGCGTTATTCACGCTGAGGAGATCACGGGCGAGGCATGATATTGAAGATGCCATCGCTGCCTAATGCGCCACTCGCTAACCCCGCAGGCGCAGCCATGACTCGCGACGGGACAAAATATTCAAACGCGGGGAAAGCCACTACATCGCCAGTCACTTTACCGGGAAGTGGCATAAGCCGTGCGGTGAGGGGTTTATCCAGCCGCAGCGACAAAGCCGCTACATCCAGCAGAATCCCAGCGAGTGCAGCTTCGCTTACGTCACCGGGTAAGGGGATGCAGTCTAGTCCCGTACCGCAGATCGCGCTATATAGTAGCAAATCGTTGATGTGTAGTACACCCTCGGCGGCACGGCGACCCAGTACACTATCTTCGAGGACAGGCAGCATCAGGCCACTAAAGCCGCAGCGCGGAAAGGTTGCCGCCTCAATGGCGTTCATCACCAGTGAAGCCGCCCCAACCATGCCCGCCGAACCCGCCGTTGTACCGAGACGTTCCATCGCACCCGCTAGACTACTCGACTCGCCGGGATACGGGGCTAGCGAAAAATCCAATCCACTGAAGCTAAAGCTATATTCAGCCGAGAGCCGTTCGGCAATCGGGCGCATCTGCTGCGCCGCACCGTTAATCAGATCGGTCAAGCGTTGACGAGCTTCGTCTGGCGACTCGGCATTTTCAAAGGCTTGAATCGCGAGATCGGCGGCTTCAATTGCCAGCGCAAAAGTCGTTGGTCCGCCGCTATGATAGGCCGCCGGGAAGAAGGGCGATCCCGGCTCAACATTGGCAATCGCGGCAAAATACAGATTGCTCAGGCCATCCGGCGAAACGCGACTGATCGCTTGAATACTGCGGGCAACATGACGCAGCAGTGCTAGATCGATCCCTTGCTCGACGTTGGCGATCTCGACGCTGGCGAATACGCCCTCTGCTGCCTGAAAAATATCGGGCAGTGCATCTACGTAGTCGGGATCATCTCCGGCCCCGACTGGGCCAAGCGAAAGATAGTCGATCCCGTAAGCGACAGCAGTTTCGCGCAGCCGTGCCGCTAAGGTGGGAATACCTACTGGGCCATGACGTGGGTCAAGACGAGCGAAAGATTGCGTCGCTACTCGGCGCGACTGCACCACGACTCCGGCCTGTTGGAACGCATGAGTCGCGCCTGCCAGAAACGCGCCTGCACGAGCCAATGTGGTTTCGGTTCGGTCTATATGAAGTTCAGCGAAAGCAGTGATCGCTCGTATTTTCAAGATAACCAGTCGCTAACCGCGCAGCAAGGATTGGACGTGTTCAAGCAGGTCGCCCAGCGAGAACGGCTTGATCAGATAGTCATCGGCTCCCAACTGCTCCGCCGCATTGACATCGATCTGGCTGCCTCTGGCTGAGATCATCATGATCGGTGGGGCTTTAACGCCTAATTGTTTTTTGATGGCGTGACACACATCCAGCCCATTCATCTCTGGTAACATAATATCGAGCAGTACGATACGCGGTGTGTCGGTTAGGGCGAGTTCCAAGGCAGATTTACCATTGTTGGTAGTGCGTACCTTGTAGCCTGCTATTTCCAACTTGCGTTGAATTAACAGTTGAATGTGCGGATCATCCTCCGCGACCAGAATGTAAGTCATGACCACCCCCCACGAGAGGTATTGTAAAGTAAAACGATGAGCCAAGGCCAAGTTCGGACTGTACCCAGACCTGCCCGCCATGAAGTTCAACGAACGACTTGACGATAGCTAGCCCCAATCCAGTGCCGGCGACCTGTTGCAGGGTAACTTGTTCGGCACGATAGAAGCGGGTGAACAGCAGGGAGAGGTCTTTGGGTGCGATGCCGATGCCTGTGTCGTGGATGCCGATCAAGATAGCTGGTAATAATAGCACAGTGGATGTTTCCGGCAACGGCGAATCTATCACCATCCGCGCTTCTACTGTGATGGACCCCCCGCTATTGGTATATTTGCTGGCATTGCCTAGCAAATTTGCGATTACCTGAATCATCCTATGTTGGTCGACCCAAACCAAAGGAAGATCCGGTGCAACCGTCACCTGTAACTGCTGTTGGTGTGTGCTAGTCACCGCCAGTACACTCAGGAGCGCCTTGTCGATCAGGCTCTGGACTTCGTACAGGTCACGATGTAATACTAACCGCCCTGCCTCGATGCGCGTAATATCTAGAACATCGTTAATCAATGCAATCAAGCGATCCGTATTGAACTTGATGACCTTCAGATATTCGCGTACTGTGCCGCTGATCCCTCCCGCATCGCCGTCCAGAATGAGATCGGTAAAGCCTCTGATCGATGTAAGTGGCGTATTCAGTTCGTGCGATACTAGCGATACGAAATCTGTTTTCATGTGATCCACGGCACGTTCTTGGGTAGCATCACGGAAGGCAAACAACCGCCCAACCTGTACTCCACTATTGGCATAGACAGGCGTACTATACCAGACTAGCACACGCCGCACATTCGTGAGCATCTCGAAGTCACCAGCGGCACTCTGGTACATATCGCCAACAAAAGTTAGCAGGATATTTGCCAGATCAGCGGGTAGATCTTCACGCTGGCGGATTTGCTGGATAAGCTCATCCAGCGTGTGCTGGACGAGCTTATAACGCGATAGTTGAAAAAAAGACTCAAATTGCAGGTTTGCAGCAGTGACCTGCTGCGTCATATTGAACATGACAATGGCTTCGGGCGAACTTTCAAGAATCGCCTCATACAGGTCGCGTTCATCTTGCAGCACCGTCTGGATATGCAGATGAGCGCTGTTGTCAATCGTGAACTCGGCAACTCCCACAGGTCGTCCAGTACCATTGTGCAAAGGCCACACTACCATATAGACTGGGAAGATCTGCCTATGCTTGTCAATTCGCTCCGTTTCACCGCGCAGCGCCCGGTTCTGCTGCACAGCAAGCTGTGACCATAGCTCGTTTTCGGCGCGACAGTGTGGCGGGATTAACACAGAAATCGGCTTGCCAATCATCTGTGTGGCGGTTACATCATACCGGATTTCGGCGGCGGCGTTAAAGCTGGTGATGATCCGGTTGAGATCAGTGGTGATCATACAGTCACCGACATCGTGAAACATATCGGCGGCAGCTTTAATTACTGCTGCGGCATTCTGTGCGAGACGGTGCCGGACTAGCCCAAGTGCTGCCTGATCCGCCAAGAGTTGATATAACCGGATTTCGCTCGCTTCAAAACTGTGTGGTTGTCGACAGCCAATCAAAAGCAGGCCAAGCCATTGATCGTGAACATTCAAAGCCACCACTACCAACGAAACCAGCCCTTTTTCAGCAAGTCTGCGGCGTGTATCCTCATCAATTTTCGGATCGTCGTTAGTAGTCTCTGCCAGCGCGGTAATTACGAGCGGTTCACCCCGCGCCAGTGAGTCAAGCAATGACCCTTGCAATAAGTCAAACGCGCTGCCTGAGGCAAGTGCAGGTTCGGTCTGCCTATCCCAAACAGCACTTACGGTCCAATGGATAACGTGATCCGCATCTGTTGTGTCTGATTTAGCCGACTCTGCCCCGGCAGCAACGATGCAATCAATTTGAGGGGCATAGTTAGTAATCGCGTCAAAGGTAGCCTGCAACACTGCTGTCGTATCTGTTGATACAGCAATTCGGTGGGCGGCGTTGGCTAACTGCTCAATGAGATCATATGGATCAGGCACAACAACTTCTTGCTAATGGCTCGGCTCAGGGTTGTTTGGATTCTTCTGGTACGTGAAACGAATAGCCTACCCCACGTTCAGTGTAAATGTATTGCTGCTGATCAGTTTCGGCAGCGCCATGCAGTTTGCGGCGTAGGCGGTGCATATGGACACGCAGCCGATCCTCGTAGACTTCTTCATTGGGCCACACCCGTGCGATCAAGGTATTCGGACTGACCACTTGCCCTTTATTGCGAAGAAGAATCATCAGTAGATTGGTTTCAATTGGAGTCAGCGTAATCTCACGGCCTTCCATCACGACGCGGTTATTGGCAAAATCAATAGATAAGTGCTCGTCAATGGTAACTACGCGCCCTTGGGCATAGGAATAGTCAGTAATCCGGCTGAGAATACGCTCAATCCGAGCCACGACTTCCTTAGGGTTGAAAGGTTTGGTGATGTAATCGTCGGCAAACTGTTGAATTCCCTGAATCTTGGCTTCTTCCTTGTCATTGCCCGACAAAACAATGATCGGGACATCGCCCATGCGCTTGATGCGTTCACTCAACGCAAAGCCATCCATCCCCGGTAGGCCAAGATCCAGCACGACCAGATGGGGCAAACCTTGTTTCTGGAGGGCAGCGAGGGCAGTAGCTCCATCACTGGTAGCCGTCACTTCAAAGCCAGCCTGCTGCAAAATTGACTGTAAAAGCCTGCGAGTTGTCGTATCATCTTCCACAATCATCAACCGCTTGTCAGTGTTCACGCCAATTTGCCTCCCCATCGAGAATTTTGTTAGGTGCATTCTCGTTACGATAATATTGCATAGAATGAAATTGATGTCGAGTAGTGTGATACATTATATCATACTAGCACTGAATTAAGGTTTTATGAGGCCGTTTTGAAGCCAACCGAAGCAAATTCTAACGCAACAGTCAACGCCATTATCAAGCGCCGACGTGAACGCCGCTTGGTTCAGCAAAAAAATGGGACGCGCCGTACTGTACGTCTCATCGCGATTTTTGGTTCCCTGCTGATTCTGGGGGTTGTGCTTATGGCAACCGTTGGCACCGCCCTTGCCGTCGGTATCTATGTTTATTATGCGCGTCAATTGCCAGACCCCGACACAATTGTCAAAACACACCAACAGTTTGAGACAACTCTGATATATGATCGCTCTGGGCAAACCGTCCTATATCAGGTGCTAGACCCCAGCGGCGGAGATCGTCAGTCAGTTGCGTTGACGGATATACCGCCTGATCTGATCAACAGCACTATCGCCATTGAAGACAAGACCTACTACGAAAATCCGGGTTTCGATGTGCGAGGCATCCTTCGCTCGGTATGGGTCACATTGCAAGGCGGTCAGGTACAAGGCGGCAGTACCATCACCCAGCAGCTTGTCAAGAATGTGTTGCTCTCAGCAAAGGATCGTCTGCTAATTACGCCAGATCGCAAGATCAAGGAGATCATTCTGGCAAGTGAGGTATCACGCCGCTACAGTAAGAACCAGATTTTGGAATGGTATCTCAATAACAACTTCTACGGTAATCTGGCTTACGGTGTGGATACTGCCGCGAAGGTGTACTTCGGCAAATCGGTACACGACCTAACACTCGGTGAAACAGCGATGCTAGCAGCAATCCCGCAGAATCCGCAGCTTAACCCACTAGATAACCCGACGGCGGCACGTCAGCGTCAGGCGGTAGTGCTGGATAGTATGGTGTCTCTCGGCTTTATCACGCCGGATCAGAGTATACAGGCCAAATCGCAGCCCATCGTCATCCAGCCGATCACAGAACGCTACGGGATCATCGCACCGCATTTTGCACTATATGCGCGGCGGCAAGCGGAACAATTGCTAGACGAGCAAGGTTTGGATGGGGCGCGACTAGTGCTGCAAGGTGGTTTACATATCTATACCACGCTTGATCTCGACCTTCAATATCAAGCCGAATGCGTCACGCGGGGTTATATTTCCCGTTTGCAAGGTGGCCCCGCCAATGCGGCCCCCAATACGGGCGCAGGCAAACCCTGCGCTGCCGCACAATATCTCGTGACCCCGCCTAACTTAAAGCTCGGTGTGCCACGTAATGTGACCAATGCGGCAACACTGCTCATCAAACCCTCTACTGGCGAGATTATGTCGATGGTCGGTAGCCTCGACTACTTTAACGCCGGGATCGACGGCAACTTCAACGCTGCGCTAGCGCAACGCCAGCCCGGATCGGCATTCAAGCCGTTTACCTATGTCACAGCCTTCTCGCTCAATAAGTACATGCCTGCCACAATGGTTATGGATATTCCCACGACTTTCGATCAGGGTGGGTTGCCCTATACCCCCAAGAACGAAGATAACCAGTTTCACGGCATTATGAGTGTGCGTGAAGCGCTGGCAAATTCATATAACATCCCGGCGGTGCAAGTATTGAGTAACGTCGGGATTGGGCAGGTCATCCGGCGGGCGCACCAACTTGGCATCAATTCGCTGAATGGGCCATTGGATCAATACGGGCTAGCGTTGGCACTCGGCAGTGGCGAAGTGAGTTTGCTAGATTTGACATATGCCTATGGGGTATTTGCCAATCAGGGTATTATGGCGGGAACCCCTGTCGCCAATCCGCGCATTGGCTACCGTGCCTACGATCCAGTGTCTGTGCTGCGGATCGAGGACAAAGACGGCAACGTTCTCTGGCAGTTTTCCGATTCCGAGAAAGAGAAAACCTTTGGGCGGCAGAACGTTCTTCAAGACGCACTGGCCTACCTCATCACCAATATACTCGCTGACAAAGACGCTCGGTTGGCAGCGTTCGGTAAAGGTAACGCGCTGGAATTGTCACGACCTGCCGCCGTCAAAACTGGCACAACCAACGATGTTCGCGATGCGTGGACACTCGGTTATACGCCACAGTTCGTCGCCGGAGCATGGGTCGGCAACAACAACAACTTACCGATGGGCGATGACCTTTCTGGGTCAAATGCTGCCGCCCCCATCTGGCACGCCATCATGGAATATGCCCACAAGCGCGATAAGTTGCCGATCCAAGACTGGACACGCCCGTCCACCATTGTCGAAGTGCCAGTGTGCAAACGCAGCGGCCTATTGCCCACCCCCGACTGCCAGAAGGTCAAAGAGCTGTTCTTTGTCGATGCGGCAACTAATACCATCCCGACTCAGCAGGATACTTACTGGAAACGCTATAGTATCAATTCGCGCAACGGCTTAATCGCGACGGCTTCCACGCCTTCGGATCTAGTGACGGAGCGTTTGTTCTTCGATTACCCACCAGAAGCGCGTGCTTGGGCCAAGTCGATTGGGGAGCAGCTACCGCCCACCGACTATGACTCCGGTCAGGCGCGTCCCGGCGATCTTGCCGCTACAATCAGTAGTCCAAGTGGTTTGGCGCGGGTGCGTGGCACAACTGATATTCGTGGCAGCGTCGATAGTGTTACTGTCGTTGCCTACAATTTAGCATATGGTGCGGGCATAAATCCCAGCCAGTGGATCGCAGTGGCAGGAAGCGACCCATTGGCGCGTGGTCAGGATATTCTCTTGGGTCATTGGAATACCGATGGCTTAGATGGCCTGTATACGCTGCGTCTGAGCATTACGCTCAAGGATAATGTATTTCAGCTCTACACAGTACAGGTCACTGTCGATAATGTCCCGCCGACTATCCGCATTATCTCACCGCAAACCGGGCAGGCAGGGGCAAACGATACTGTCATTGATCTAGAAGCAGAAGTCACCGATAATGTTGAAGTCGCTTATGTCGAGTTCTACCACGACGATCAGTTGATCGATACGGTAAAAGCCGCGCCGTTCAAGTCGCAGTGGTCGATTACGGGGCGTGGGCTGCAATCGTTTTACATGATCGCCTATGATACAGCAGGGAATATCACGCACAGCGATACAGTGCGCGTCAGTGTTCCGTAATGGTATAACAGGATCGGGCAGTTTGTCCCCATTGACTACGGCATTAGCGGGTTAAAATGGCGACAATACGCTATAAGGATAATCGCAACAGGAGCTTACCATGAACACCCGTGAACAAGTTATCAAGTCACTGGAACAGACCGACTCAAAATTGCGGCAGTTGACCGAAGGACTGTCCGACGCGCTGCTTGACAATCACCCGACTCCAGAGGATTGGAGCATCCGCGAGATTCTGGCACATCTGGTTGATGATGAAATTTACGTGATGCGTCTCCGGTTGGAGCGGATCGTCAAAGAAGATCAGCCCATCCTGACTCCGCATGACGAAAAGAAATGGTACGCCAACCGCAACAAGACTCACGATCAGCTTGATCAACTGCTTGCCGACTTTACGCTGCAACGTCAGGCCAGTTTAGCGATTGTACGAATGCTGCGCGAAGAAGATTGGCAGCGTCAGGGAACCCAACCCGAATATGGAACTTTCACGGCTGAAGCACAGGTCACTATGTGGTTAGAGCATGACACAACGCACCTTGACCAGATTGAACGATTGGCGAAGCAAGCGGTATAGCCAATCTCTATAGAATGAAGGATCGCACCTCATTCGAGTTGGGCGATAATGTTGTAATATAATCGACAACTACATACTTGATCTTTTGTCTAAGTGATAAGGAGGTTCGCGATGTCAAGCGGATCAAAGGTAATTTCCCGACGAGAATTGCTCAACCGCAGTTTGGCGCTTTCTGCCCTTGCCTCCGCGCAGATGGTTTGGCCTTCGTGGATGCCGCGCCTTGCCTTCTCGAAAAAAGGACCACGCGGCGATGTCCTTGTCTGTATCTTTTTGCGCGGTGCGGCAGACGGCTTAAATATCATCGTCCCGCACGGTGAAAAAGCGTATTACGATGCCCGTCCAGTATTGAATGTGCCACGTCCCGATGATAAAGGCTCTGCCGCCGATCATCGTGCGCTTGACCTCGATGGCTTCTTTGGCTTAAACTCGACGATGAAGCCGCTGCTGCCGATCTTCCAATCAGGCGGTATTGTCGCGGTTCATGCCGCAGGATCGCCTGACCCAACCCGTTCGCACTTCGACGCGATGGATTTTATGGAGCGTGGCACTCCCGGCGATCATAAATTGACGACAGGCTGGATCGGGCGACATCTGGCAACACTAGATACAGGCAACGAAACCCCACTGCGGGCGATTGGCTGGGGCAATACCTTACAACAATCGCTGCGTGGCACGATCAACGCGACTGCCATCAAATCTATTGTGGATTATCACCTTGCCGGAAGACAGGAAGCCGCCGACAAATATCTCGCTTCGCTCAATGCACTCTATAGTGCCGACAGCGCCGAACTCGAAACCTTCGCTAACCAAACCAACGCAGTCCTCGACCTTGTAAGCAAGGTCAATGTCGCTGCCTATGTTCCAGCGAACGGCGTGAAGTACAACGATGAGAACGAGTTCGATCAGGCGCTTATGCAGACGGCGGCACTCATCAAAGCCGAAGTTGGGCTGGAAGTCTCTGCCATCGATCTTGGCGGCTGGGACACGCACCACTTCCAAGCGCCTGATCTTCAACAACGGCTTAGTACGCTAAGCAATGGGTTAGCGAACTTCTATGCAGACATGGGCAACCAGATGAAGAACATTACGGTTGTCGTGATGTCTGAGTTTGGGCGGCGGGTGCAGGAAAACGCCAGTCAAGGGACAGATCACGGACACGGTAATATGATGTTGGTCATGTCGCCTAGTCTCATCAAAAAGCCTGTTGTTACCAAGTGGCCCGGTCTAGCGCCCGAACAGCTTTTCGATGGCGATCTGGCAGTCACGACGGATTACCGGGATATTCTCGCGGAAATTGTCGCTAATCGCCTGAATAACCCATCGCTGACCGATGTATTCCCCAACTTCACACCCACACCACAGGGCATTATTGGCTCTCGCAGCTAGGGTTTTTAAGGGTAGGTATTGCATTTTAGCGGACGAGGCAATCCTCGCCCGCTACATCAAACCGTATTTTGTAGGGGTTGGGTCTGCCCCGACCCTGTGTTTTATTTTTTGGGCGGTTCGGTGCTATTGCTAGGTACAGCGGCGGCTGTGGCAGTTGCCAACGCTGGAGACGGATCAGTTTGCCCGACAACCGCGATAGTCTGCGTGCTAGTTGCCTCGAAGGCAAGCACACGCTTGGCATCTTCCGGTGGCGCAAGCGGCAAGATAATATAGAAGGTGCTGCCCGGCAGTTTTTCGGGGTCATAGCCGGGACTCTCGACACGGATTGTGCCGCCATGCCCTTCGATCACCCCGCGTGCAATGGTCAGACCCAACCCCGGCCCTGCGCCCATGAATTTGGTTGCACCCGTTGAGTGTAGACCGGGATCGGAGACGCGGAAGAACTTCTCGAAGATCAATTCATAGTTTGCCGGATCAATCCCGATTCCGGTGTCCTGAATGGCAACGACAATTTCGTCGCGCTTGGTGTTTGAGTTTTGTTGGATATGTGCCGAAATATCGATGCGTCCGCCGTCAGGGGTGTATTTGATGGCATTCGTCACCACATTGCGGAACGCTTGAACCAAGCGCTGCATATCTGCCTCGATGGGCGGCAGATCGCGTAGGCCGCGTGCCACAAGGGTTAGCTTGCGCTGCTTGATCTGTTCGGTCAGCGGTTCAATTGCCAGCCGCAAGATGTTTTCTGTGGTGGTCTGAGCAAACCGCAGATCCATCGCGTCGAGGCCAAGCTGACTCACGTCAAGCATATCTCCAATCAAGCGTTCGAGTCGATCTGTCGCTTTGCGGAGATTGGTCGTCATACCTGTCATCTGGTCAGGGTCGAGCATCCCCTGTTCGTTCAGCGCGTCAATAATATCGGTATAGCCGCGAATCTGTGCCAGTGGGGTGCGCAACTCATGGCTGGCAATCGTGATGAAATCCGTCTTGACCGAGTCGAGCCGTACACTACGTTCTTTGGTCGCGACGAGATCCTTGTTAAGCACTAGCATCTCTTCGCTAGCCTTGCGAAGATCGGTTACTAAACGAGCGTTCCGTAGGGCAATGCCAGTTTGGTTGGCAACTGTTGCCAGCAGTTCAAGATCCTGTGGATAGAAGGCGGTATCACTGCTCTTTGCACCCGCCGCCATAATTCCGATTAATTGGCCTTGTACAACCACTGGCGCATAAGCACTCATGCGTAACTGCTTGAAGAAAGACTTCAGTTCGGGAGCCACATCCATATATTGACGCGAATATTCCAGATCAAATTGCAACATGGTCGCCCGTTGGTCAAAGAGAGTGCGATAGATCGGGCTATCTTTGGGTATCCAACCGCGCACGTCTGGCATGTCGCCCAGACCCTTGCTCATCGGCTCGACTCGAATTGTGTCATTATCATCGCGGGTTGCCAGAATTAAGCCGCCACGTCGCACTCTGAGCGTATTCCGCAGCGTATTCATCGCTACATCAACCAGTGGATCGAGTTCTACGACCCCAGACACTTCCTGACTGTAGCGCCGCAGAATACCCGCTGTATCTTCCGAAGCGCTGCCGAACACGCGGTTAACAATAGCTACTACCAATGAACGTAGCGGCCCGTAGATCACAGCGGTCAGGATGGCAAGTCCACTCAGCAACAGGAAGCCGTTTTCTCCATAAGGGTCAATCGTTCGTGTGACCAACAGCGCTGCCAAGATCACGAGCGCCGTTACCGCCGTAATCAGCGTTGAAGCAACGACAAGCCTGAGCACGCGCCGAATATCGAATACCCGATGGGCAGTTGTGCCGTAAACGACACCGACCATCGCGATAAATTCAGTGAGCCACCCCAATTCTTTGAGGATGTCGCTGCCGCTGACTCCTAGTACTGCCCCCATCAGCACCAACGGGATCACGATCACCCAAAACAGCGAACGATTTCCGATCTCTGGCAAGTGAGCGCTGTAGAAACTGTAGAAAGTGATGGTCAGAGTCAGTACGCCGATAATGACCCAACCGACTATGGTTATGATGCCAGCCAGATCGGATTCTGCCGAAAAGGATCTCCCCAGCCAGCCAGCTTTCCCAAACGAAGCACTGCTAGTGCTCACCACAATTAGGGTGACCAGCCAAACGAGTCCAAATCCGACCAGAACGGCTGTACCGGGGCGCTGCAAAAAGCGCATAGATAACCCGGCAAAGACGATAAGCATTAAGCTAGTCAGATAGATACCGATAAGTTCAGGGCGCAGTAGGCCAGAAAGTATTGATGTCTGGTTGGCAAGGCTTGATAGCAAGTAACTGGCCTGAGCCAGTAGGGCTACGAGCAGCGTCCCGATCAACCAGCGTTGTAGTTCGCCTAATTGTAGGCGACTTCGTAGGGCAATCCCGACCAGGATTACATAGCCAAAGACCAGCCCCCCCACGATAAGATTAGTTAAGGGAATATCCACTTAGGTAATGCTCCGAGCATATGTGCAGCAGTACACTGTGCTTCAGCGTTTGATGTGTTTATTGTACTCGCAAATTAAATTCAAGAAACCATTTATGCTTTACGGTTGCATTTCAATTTTTGGACAATCATTAAATTGTTTGTTTGACGCTCCTCGACCCTACAGCACCGCTACAAAGATCATGTGCTTATATAAATTCTAACTTTGTGCTGTATGGTTTGCGTTTTCATATATTTTCATATTTCCCGTAATTTTTAATATAAAGAGTAAAGCGCTTTTCTAAAAGTGCGATAGTTCTAATGGGCTATCGCTGCTGCAATTTCACTTTTGGGGTTCAGATTGTAGGCAAAAGTGGTTGAAGGCTGACCCATGCTTCCTCAATTGTAACACCATCACGCGCCCAATCGAAATCGAGTGGCGCTCCCGTAGTTACGCCTCGCGACGGTAAGGTAACGGGTCGCCACGCAACCCGTGCGCGATCCGGCGGAACAAAAGGGGCATAGCGGCGCGGGTCGGAGGGGCCAAAAATCATTAGCACTTTGCCGCCCGAAGCCGCTGCCAGATGCGCCACTCCGTTATCGTTGCCGATATATAATGCTGCCAACGAAGCCAGTGCGCCCGTGACCGACAGTGACAGCCGATTTGTTAGATCGAGTGCTGGATGTTTCAGCGTTTGGCGTAAACGAGTAATCGCCTCTTGATCGCTGGGTGCGCCGACAATAGCAATCTGCCCGTCGATTGCCTCAGCGACACGATCCGCTAGTGCCGCAAAGCGATCAGTAGGCCAACGCTTTTGGATCATGGTCATGCCTGCATTCACCCCTCCGCCGGGATGAACAACGATCAACGGTTTGTCATTCGCACCGACTTGCAGTAGGGCAGATCGGGCGGCTGCCAATGCTATCATGGATGGTGGAACATTCGCCCAACAATCCGCCGTCGCTAGCCCTAATGCCCGTGCAACATCCAAATAGATTTCGGCTTCGTGGCGCACTGTGTCAGGATCAATGGGTGCTTTGATGGTGTAGGCAAAGCCCCGTCCCGCACTATCTAATCCAGCTCGTTGCGGGATACCTGCCAACAGCACTGCGATGCCCATCAACGGCGAACGATCCGGCACAACGGCAAGATCGTAACGACCTGCCCGTAGTGATCGCACAAGCCGGAAAAGACTAACAGGTTGCGAAGCCGGATTCGCGTGCGGCCCACTGTCGATCACGCGGTTGAGATCGGGATGATCGCGCAGCGCAGCAGCGGCACTTGACCCGGCAATCCAATCAATTGCTGCATCGGGATAGCCCCGTCGCAGCGCGGAAAGCAGTGCCGTTGCGAGGACTACATCGCCGATGCAGCACGGTTTAACCACTATTATCCGGTGGATCATGAATCAGGGGATGTTTCGGAAGGCAGCGGATGCAACAGTTCTATGACCTGTCGTTCAAGTCCCCACAGCGCCATATTGTTCCGCTTGCGGCGTAGTGCCTCAAGACGTGGATAGCCGTTCGCATATTCCGCTGCCCATTCTTGCGCGAACTTGCCGCTGCGAATTTCTTCCAGTGAGATCTCCATCTGGCGGCGCAGTTTCGGCTCCAGAAAACGATCACTACGCGACAAAATGCCATATTGCCCAGTGAGCGAATATAGCTTGAGCGTATCCATCATCCCTAGTTCAGCGGCTTTGTTTAGGCTGTAAGCTAGTTCGCCGGAGACATACAGATCGAGTAGAGCCGCTTCGGGCGGGTAGCCTTCCTTGACCAGTAGATCCGCCGCCGTAAACATCAGTAGTTGCAGGGCTGGCATAAGGGCTTGCTGGATAAATAAATCAAGTTCGGCTTCCTGTCGGAAAGTGAGTTCAAACGCTCCGGCCCGCAGCGACCCTACCGCTAACGCCAACGCCAACAGGTGACTCCAGCTTTTGTTCGTGGCATCCTGCCCGACGGCGACAAAGCTCAGGAATCCATTACCGTTAACATAGCCTTCGCGGACACCCGTACCAATCGTGCGGGGCGCAAGCAGCAGAATATCGACAAACGGCGGCGGCTCGATAAACCCAAACGCCACGTTATAGCCAGAGGCAAACAAGAGCGTGTGACCGGGCTTGAGATTAGGCGAAATATGGTTGAGATACACTTCGGGCATGGCTTCGTCGGGCAGCAGCATGAGCTTAAAATCCGCGATGCGGGCAGCCTCGCTAACTCCCATTACCTGAAAGCCATCGCGACGTGCCTGTGCCGCATAGTCATCATCGACATTGCCGACGATGACATTTACGCCGCTATCGCGTAGGTTGAGCGCGAAGGGGCGACCCAAATTACCGTAGCCGATTACGGCAATACGACAGTCATTAAGCGCCTCAAGTGTGGCATCACTTTCACGGTACACGACGCTCATAAATTTATTTCCTGTTGGCGAGTGAAATATGGGCAAATTAGATCTATTGGGGCGGCAAAATCACAATCGTTGGCTGTATTGGTTGGATCGGTTGTACTGCTGGCACCGCTGCTGTTGGTTGTGCCGAACCCGGTGTCGGTGTGGCGATCCGTGCTGCGGCCTGAGCGCACAAACGCGAACCGCCGGAATTTAGCCAATTCTGCAACGCGCTGCTTTGTGCAGTCGTTTTCCCATGAATAGCATCTAAGTAGATCTGGCTACCCCACACATAGTATAAACGGGTTTCCTGATACCAGCCGCCCCAACCGCGATCAATGACTCCCCAGCCACCATTATAACCCGCCATTGCCAGCCCGATATGCCCGTCTGCCAATTCCAGACCGCCTTTTAGATAGGTGATGCCAGCGCGGGCATTGGTGTTTGGATCGTGTTCGTCTTCCCCATCGGCAAAATGATCTGGCATGACCTGAAACAAGCCCTGTGCGCCTGCCCCCGATCCGGCAAGATAATCCCCGCAGCTTTCGATCTGAATCACCGTCGCTAGCATGTTGGGATCAACGTTATACTGCTTGGCCCATGCCTTGATTTTCGGTGCCCAATATTGGACTTCAGGTGTAAAGACCACACCCAATTGATCCGGGTCGAATGCTGGAACCTCGGCACTACGATTAGCAGAAGCGAGAGGCGCGGCTTGTATATTCCCGCGTAGCAGCAGCAGCGACATCGTACCAAGCAAACCTGCCGTCAAGCCGATTGCCCCGACGATTAAGACGAGTTGTAGCGGCAAAAAACGCACCCAAAGGCGATGTACTGCTCGAACCAACGTGACGACGCTCCATAAATCATCCTGTCGAAGCTATAGCATAGCACGAAGCACGTCAACAGATCGTTTGAATCTGCTGAGATTTTCGCAGAAATAATTCAACTTGAGGCGGTTTGATAAAATACTATCAGAGGGATTAGTCAGTAGGGACAGTCGAAGGTAAGATGGGCGATATGGTTCGTACCATATCGCCCTACCGTAAATCTTACTTACTTATTCACTGTGGCGACTGCTGCCGGGGCTGCTGGGGCCGCCGCACCAGTCTTAATGGGTGGGTTGATGATCTTGCCGTCAGTACCCATTACAGGCGCGTCGGGGCCGGGGAATTCGTAGACACCGGCTTTGCCTGCGTCAACATGCAGCATAGCGGTGATAGTCGGAGTTATACCTTCCTTGACCGGAACCAAAATATTGTCATTTGCGCCTGCCGTGACATAGGCTTCGCCCAGAACCGGGGAGCCAGAAGCGCCTGAATGGATTACGATCCAGCCGTTCTTTTCTGCTACGACAGCCTTGACCATTACGCCGCCTTGCTTTGTGATCGCGTCAGCCGTCTGATCCTGAACCAGTACACCTTGCATGACTAGCATCATGGGGGCAACAGGCTTACCGTCAGCACCCATTACAGGCGCATCGGGGCCGGGGAATTCATAAGTGCCGATCTTGCCAGCGTCAATGTGCAGCATAGCTAGCACGGTTGGAGTCAGGGTCTTAGGATCTTTAATCGTGACTTCGACACCCTCATTCAGACCCTTCTTGATCGGCGCGAAACCAATGACTGGGAAGCCCGCCGCCGTTGAATGGATCGCCATCCAGCCGTCTTGCTTGGCGAGGGCGTAGGGAACTGTCACGGTCTTGCCATCGGAAAGCTGTGTCAGAGTACGCACATGATCGGTGATCCAGAAGGGTTCATTGCTGATAGCCTTGTTGAGGCTGGCTGGCGCGTCGGGGCCGGGGAACTCATATTTGCCCTTCTCACCCGCGTCGATATGGATCATCGCGGTCATTTTGTCGGTGGCTTTGGTGGGGTCAATATCTACTTTGACATCTTCGTTGATACCAGCCTTAATGGGTGCTGTACCGATTACTGGGAAGCCGTTTGCGCTAGTATGGATCGCAATCCAGCCGTTGTCTTGAGCGATGATCTTGCCAATGGTCACAGTTTTGCCGTTGAGAAGCTGGTCATCGACATCCGTACCGATCACCTTGAATTCGGGGCTAACGGGTTTTTGGTCAGCGCCGATGACGGGTGCATCGGGACCGGGGAATTCGTAGACACCCGGTTTGCCCGCATCAACATGCAGCATCGCTAGCAAAGTGGGGGTGGCTTTGCCCATGTCGATGCTGACCGCAACGTTATCGTTTTCGCCAGCATGAACGTAGGTGTGACCGATAACAGGCGCACCATCGCTGGTGGCATGGATTACCATGAACCCTGCGACTTTAGCGGAAACTTTAGCAATAACGACGACACCACCAATGATTACTTGATCGGGAGCGGTAACGGCATCTTCAGTTTGGGCTTGTACGGCACGCGGCGCAAATGCTAATGCAAACGCTATGATCGAAAGGAAACTCACTATTTTTCTGGACAACACGGTTAAATCCTCCTGAAACATAAGAAAAGTTATTGAAAAGCATCCAGTCGCCGTTCATGCACGCAAAGTGCCATTACACCAAAATCTTCCGTGTAGAAGGGATTTCTACACAAACATTTCCTACCCCCATCATACTGGGTAAGGTCAAATTTGGAGTAATAACAATTTATTGTTTATGAAAAAAGCGGAAAGTTGCTATCCAACATTCTCTCTACGTTCTGGGAGTTGATATTGGATCTGTCGAGATCGATCAAATCTGTATCAAATTTAGGATTGGGGGGTAGCGGTGCTGGCCTCAACAAGTTCAGCATTGAGTACACGGATCAGATCGGTAACGGGAATCCGCAGGTTGACTCCACGTTGTCCGGCGCTGACACAGATAGTTTCCAGCGTTGAAGCTGATTGGTCGAGGTAGACCGACCAATGTTTCTGAGTCAGTGCTAACGCGCCGATTCCGCCGACTTTCAACCCAGTAAGAGATTCGGCGCTAGCGTGTGAGGCCATGCTGACCTTCTTCTCACCAATTGCCGCCGCGAACTTTTTGAGATCGAGATGTGCATCCGATGGAATCATCACCAGTACAGGTTTACCGCTGGTTCGTTCGACCACCAGCGTTTTGAAGACCTGTGCCGCCGGAAATCCCATCGCTTGGGCGGCTTCCGTCGCATCATGAATGTCAGGATCGTAGGTCTGCACAGCGTAGGCCACTTTGTGGGTATCCAACAGTCGCATCGAGTTAAGCTTAGCTGTCATTAGGTCGTTATAGTCGCCTCAAGTTGCCGATAGTATTGCTGGAGATGCCAGCGTCTTCAAAATGTGGGGCAGTACTTCAAAGCGTAGTACCTGCCCACTGGAATGTTCGCCATCAAGTTCCATACCAAGCGGTGTGCCGCCTGCTTCAATCTCGACGGTTTGGGCGCGTGCTGCATGAACGTCGCTGCGTTTGAGATGATTGCCACTATAAATTGTATTCAAAGCGATGACGGCTTCAAGTCGGGGAACACCTTCGATCAAGATGACATCAAACAACCCATCGTCATACAAGGCGTTGGGTGCGATAAACATACCATGTCCAAAGGTTCGTCCGTTAGCGACGGCACAGATATAAGCCGTGCCCTCGTACCACAGCTTGCCGTCAAGGCGGACGCGCATATGCGGCGGGCGATAGGCTAGCAGCGCCTCAAGTGTCTTCTGGTAGAACGTCCAAGGACGGCGTACTCGGATGTGATTCACACGCTCCGTGATCATACCGCTGATGCCGACACTAGCAATATTCAGGAAATTCCTTTGGCGGTTCTGGTTATCATTATTTGGGTCAGCGCTCGCGTCGTCTAGCGTAAGCTGTCCTACATCTAGCGGCACCGACTGCGCGGCTTTGATCCAAGCCACCGCTTCAACAGGACTTTGCGGCACACCGAGACTACGCGACCAATCCTGCCCCGTACCAATTGGAAGGTTGCCGAATGTCATGGGCGGGTCATCGGGATAGTGACGATTGATCCGCACCATTTCATTGATAAGTGCGTGGTTCGTGCCGTCGCCGCCAATCGCGATGACCCGTGTGAGTCCTACGTCATGAGCTTTCTCAAGATGCTGTGCGACATCTCCGGGTTTTTGGGTGACGGCGACGACGAGTTCACCAAGTTCTTGCCATAGCAGCGGCTCGATCTTGCTCCACAGCTTGCCAGCGCGTCCGCTGCCAGCATGAGGGTTCAAAATAATCAATGTTTTCATTTAATAAAAATCTCTTGGGGCAATAGCTTCGCAATATTCAATCATTATGCGGCAGGTTGGAAAATTAGACGAACACAAAGCATACGCAAGATCAGCAGGATCTAACCGATTTGCATAAACTTTTTGGGTAGATCGTCATGCCCCTACAGCGATTGAACCCACTCAATGGTCGCTGTAAGGGCATGAGCAGCAGCGACCTTTAACCGCCGAGCGTCATCTGGACGATATGCGGCGTAACATAAACTTCGATAATCGCGGCGATAATCAATAGGGGTAGTACGATGCCGATCCCCACTTTGATGGTATCCGCCAGCGCCTGCAGCCACGCATCCCAGATTCCTTCCCCTTTTGGAGGCCGTGTGACGATTGCGCCTAGCCGCACGGCTGCCGCTACCGCAATGATCGCTGCTGGAACTTCGATCAGGCTATGCGGGACTACCGCTGCCGCCAATGTCCCCATGCCCAAAGAGGAGATCGCCGGATGAGCCAGCAGAAATCCTAGAATGCCAAAGGGAACAATCGCGAAAATGACTCCCATCACACCAAAACTGAAGATTGCCAAAATCGTCGCGCCGAGCAGCACCCGACCATTTTGCAGGACGGCGGCAATGACCAGATCATTAGGACGTGCGCCTAACCGCTGGAGAACCAAGTTTAGATTGGTTGCTACTTCCGCAGTATTCGTGTTCGCGGGAAATGGGATACGCAGATCAGGCCGCGCCTGTGCGATCAAATAGCCGCCGATGAACGCCCCTACAATGCTAATTGCCACAACCACCATTGCGCCGCGTAGTTTGGGAATCACCGGCAGCACACAGTAGCGATACCAATCTATCGGAGTCTTAATCTCTGGGCCGCCGCGAAATTGTGTCCAAAACACCTTCCACGCCCACTTCAAATTGATCTCATCAACGGAACTACCTAGCAATTCTTCGCGGTTGAACAGCCGTGCGCCCATGCCGAACAACATCACATCGGCAACGACCAGACCGATCACGATATACCACAGTACATAGCGATTGTTTGTGACCATGATAAAGCTTTCGAGCATGACCAGTATCGAGATCGGGATAATGATAAAGCTCGCCAGTAAATTGGCGGCACGAGTCGAAGTAGTCTGGCTAGATACCACCACTGCGCCAGTCACCATGATTAGGGCTTGCGATGTTGTCAGGCACAAAATTTGCAGGATCAACTCTGGCTCAGGCCGCCATTGCTGCGCCCCAAAGATCAGCCCGCCCAAATAGATCGCGATGCCAAGATAGCTTGCCAACAGCGGCGGGATCATCGCGGCGAAGGCTTTGCCGACATATAGTTCGGTGTTTGTCAGTGGGGTAGAGAGCAGCGGTTCCAGACTGCGCCGTTCTTTTTCACCGACGAAAGTTTCCAGTGCAATGACCAGCGAGATCGACACGGGGAAAAATCCGACGATCATCGGCAGGAGTGGCAAGAAGTTATCGATCAGTGGGGCTGCACCGTTGCGCTCGAAAAAGTTGGTGAATAGGGCTGTCATGTTATTGGCAAGCAGCGGAAAGACCAGAGTCAGCGCAAAGATCGGAGCCATGATGCGCCAGTCACGGAAGCTGTCGCGCACTTCGCGGCGGGTCACAATCAAGGCGTTGCGGAATGTCTCACCAAGACGGTGGCCTTCGATGTGGAAGCCAGTGTTAACACCAGCCGGAATCGAGCTATCAGTAATTGTAGTTGACATGCTTAGTTATGCCCTCGTGTTTTCTCATCGTCTTCGACAATTTGCAGATAGACTGCTTCCAAATTTTGCCGTATTTCGCTCAAGGTGATGACCTCAACGCCATGTTCTGCCAGCTTGTGCAGCACCGTTGGGTTAGTAGTGCGCGGGTCGGCGGTACGGTAACGTAACCAATCGTCGCCCGTCTCGACGATCTCGACCATCTCAGTCAGGTCTTTGGCGACACCGTTTAGCGGCTTGACAAGTGTCAGTTCCATTAGAGGGTTGCCGACAAAACGCTGCGATAGTTCGGCAAATGTCCCCATCGCGATGATGCGCCCATGCCGGATCACAGCAATTGTGTCGGCAAGGCTTTGCGCTTCTGTCAGATTGTGGGTCGTTAAGATAATTGTGCGCTGATCGCCTTGTAATTCGATAATCGCATCGCGCACTTGTTTAGCGCTTTGAGGGTCCATCGCGGAAGTTGGTTCATCGAGCAGCAGCACGGTCGGATTGTGCAGCATAGCCCGCACTAGCGCTAACTTTTGCTTCATACCCTTAGAGTAATCACCGACACGGCGGTTGCTGGCCTCAGTAAGCCCGAATCGCTCAAGCAGATCCAGCGAACGTTTGCGGCGCTCTGCCGGGGAAAGCCCGTAGACCTGCCCGAAAAAGTCCAGATACTCGATAGCTTTCATACGTTCATAGAGGCCATGTTGTTCGGTCAGCACGCCAACATGAGCGCGAACTTGTTCGGGATGAGTCACGACATCGTATCCGGCGATACGTGCCCATCCAGCGGATGGTTTGAGAATCGAGGTTAACATCCGCACGGTAGTTGTCTTGCCTGCACCATTTGGCCCTAGCACGGCAAGGACTTTCCCGGTGTCAACTTTGAAGGTGATATTGTCTACGGCGCGAAAGTCTTTGAAATCTTTAGTTAAACCCTCGGCTTCGATCATTGGGAGTTTTCCTCTGGTTTTTGACGGAACGGGCGGTTAACGTTGGCTCGGCGGAGCAGCACAATCAGTGCCGCAAGGGCAGCTAGCCCGATTACTGCCTGCGAGATATTGAGATTGCCCATATGCGAAACATTGACTCTTAGGAATTCTAGCAGAAAGCGACCCATTCCATATGACGTAACGTATAACAGGACTATATCGCCTGCGCCAAAACGCTCTCGATAACGCACAAAGATCGTCAACAATACTACAAAGATCGCTGCCAGAAGGATCATTTCATAGAAATAGACCGGATGAAAGCGGGTGGTATCCAGTGGATAGCGGGTCAGATCGCGGTATGGGCCGACGCGCTGTGCTTTGTCACTGACCAGCATTCCCCAGAATAAATTGGTGGGCGGGCCATACAAGTCTTGATTGGCTCCGTTGCCCAAGCGTCCAATGGCTTGTGCCAGTGGCAGCACAATCGCCGCCAGATCCAGCCAGTAGAGGAAGGGCAGTTTGCGACGGCGCGTGTAGATCAACAACCCGATGACCCCGCCAATCATCGCGCCGATCAGCCCTAACCCGCCAACCCAGAGCGCCACCGCCCCTTGATTGAGGTCGAAAAAGTGCGATAGGAGCCAGACCGCCGTTAACCCATTGTCCACCACCGAATCGGGTGGGAACAACACAAACCACAGTCGTCCGCCAATCAAGCCACACAGGACAACCCACACCAATCCGCGCCACACATGTGCAGGATTTTGCCTGTCACGAGTTGCTAGCCGTGCAGCCACTTCCGCCGCGATCCACACGCCGAGTACGGCAAATAGCGCCGACCAATGCAAGGTCAACGTGAGAAGCGTAATCCCAGTATTATCTACGCTGACCATTGCAATCCTTATCATGTTCTCTGTAGAGTCGGGAGTTTTGATACCACTGCAACAATGGCGGCTAAGGCGTAATTAGCCGCCTCAACTCGTCGCGAGAATCAGGCAAGCCATAGAAAAACGAAAAGAGGTTAGTTGGTAACTGCCAAAATAGATCACAGTTGACGATAGCTTCAATTACAACCTTTTGTGGTTCGCTCAGCGGCTTATCTGGGCTATACCTATTTCGCCAACGGCTTTTTTCTTGATTTGCGTAGATATATTTTTTACTAAGTTCGGTGCGAAAATCTGGCAAATAGGTTGACCAATCATCTGTTAGCCCAATTCGGATAAATACCAAATCGAGCATTTCGCGGACAATGATATGTGCCACGTCCGCAGTCATATTTTCAGCTTGTAAAGCTTCAGCGAGCGTTTCGGCCCCTCTTTTAATGCGGCTTACCCTAATAAGTTGTTCCATAATAACTTGAGGACTGAGCAGTGGATTGTCAAGATCGAGTGCTAATAACTCGGATGGCATACCAAATTGTACTATCGATGCCAATGCGCTGCCGAGTACATGCGAAATAATTACTGGCACAGTGTCCTTGCTTCCCAAAAACCTACCGTTCTTGATCCAAGCTAAAGCTGCCGCAAGACGGATAATTGGTGGCTCGGTGGGTGCAGTTAATGCTAGAAATAACCCGCAATACTGCTCTCTGGATTTCGACCACCAGTGGCGATAACTCCAGTCAATAAGGTTTCCTACGCCATAGATCATAAGCGCACAAACGGCTGGGTTTTTCTCACGCTCCGATGCTCTCCATAAACGAAGCCGCACGCCGCATCGCTGATTGTTTAGTCGTGCCAATAAATTGCTTGCCAAAGCACGAATGTTGTCATGAGAGTCATTGAGAAGCAATAGGTATATTGGGATACCGCGATCAATGCTGATAAAGGTTGCAAATTCATCTCTGAGCATGTTAATTTGCGGTTTAGATTGTGCCAGCGCATCACATGATTCCAATAGGTGAAGTAAAGTTTCAAGAATCCAGGCACGCTTGGAAAAGTTTTCTCTGACCACCAGTTGAATTAAGAACGGGACAGTAGCGGCCTCTGCGCTGTAGATGTCACCTTGATGGTTAATAGTGTTGAGAAGATCGTGAAATGCTTTTCCTTGGGTTTCATCGTCTGGTGCTTCCGCAAAAGCCCTTAATAATTCAGGAACGTCCTTTGCCGACCCATAAGAATGGCGAAGTGATCGCCAATTGGTTTCCTCCAGCCCTTCAAACATAGCGCCTCCACAGCCGTTACCATGCTCAATTGTTGCGTAAGATGCGCGTTGGAATGAATTTCTACAAGCCTAGTTCATCCCGCTTCTTGTTCAGGCTGGTGCTATCCAGATACAAGCGAACCTGTTCCCATGTGTAATAGTTTTCGGCGGTATCCCCGAACAATACCGCCCGCACTGGGACAATATGCGTCTCGCGGCCTCGTTCTTGCAACTTCATGCCGACGTAAAACAGACTCTCGTTCGGCACGTTCGCCAACACTTCCGGCGAGTGTGTGTTGATCAATACCTGACGCAAAGGTCGCTCAGGATCTTGTGTAGCAAGGTTGGTCGAAAGCGCGTACAGCACATCGACAATCTGCTTCAAGCGCTGCGGCTGCACGCCATTCTCCGGCTCCTCGAAGCATACAACCCCCGTATGACGCGGATCATGCTTCAACGTAACCAGCGCTAGCAATCGCAAGGTGCCATCGGACAACACACCCGACGAAAACTTCGAGCCGTCGCGCATTTCGACTTCAAGCACGAATTCGCTGCGCTCTGCAATTGGCCTGATCACGATATTCCGTAGATCGGGGATAAATGTGATCATATCACGTACCATATTCGACAGCGCTTTTTCATCCTGATGGGCAGTGTAGTCAATCGCCGCCGCAAGATTGGAACCGTCGGGCAGCAGCGTTGTATTTGCTTGTTGCGCGGAGCGAGTCCGCAGCATCGCCGGGTTGAGTTGTAGAAAGCGCCAATGCTGCATTTCTTGCCGCACTGCAAACGCCGTAGGATACCTGACAAAGCTGGTCGAACTGATCGCGGTCTGGGTAAGCTGACCAATCGTGAACGATTCGCGCCCCCCAACGGGTAAATCCTGATTGATATGGATCGTCTGCTGCCCTTTGACTTCTTCCGTCGCAATATACGGGGCGCGTTTCTCACGGATTGCCCAACTTTTGCGAGTCTTGGTAGGGATATGGGTTTTGACCCATTTGTCGTCCGATTCGGGAATGGGCGACAGATCCTCGCGAACCACATAGACACGATCCACACTGTCGATTACCTGTCGCTCCAGATCAAGCTCGTAACGCAAGCGGGTTGACGAGACTTTCTGGCTTTTACCGGATAACTCGTCCGTCACCGTGCGCCCGATGAGCACCTCTGCCGCAAATGACATCTTTTCGGCGCTTGTGCCATCGGGATAGGCCGTGAAAAGTTCGCTGATCTCGCCGCGACTTTGACCTAATGCGCTATCGAGCGTATCGTGGTTGGCAAGATCGGACAGCAGAATGATCGCCTCGAACAGGTTGGTCTTGCCCACGCCGTTGGGGCCAATGAACACCTGAAACGGAAGTAGATCCATCGCGAAATTATGAAAGGATTTGAAGCCATTGATCTCGATACGTGTAATCACGCTTACCTCACCTATATGCCATCTTTTTGCATGAATCTACGGCATCACATCGGTTTTGGGCAAGTCAATGCTAAAGTGCCGCGGTAAGTATCTGGGCAAGTTCATCGGCAGTCAGGGCGATGGGATTGGCTTTCATGCTGTTAGCTTGCATCGATAGGCTAACAAGTTCAGGCACAGCATCAGCGCTTACCCCGTAGGTCGAGAGGCGCGGAATATGCAGCGCCTGCGACAGGTGTAACAGTGCATCAGGAAGTTGCTGCGGATCTTGTCCCCCAGTGAGCAGCAGCGCAATCCGGTTATAGCGTACTAAGGCTTCGTTTGCCGGATCGCGGGCTAGCAGTGCGGCAATGTTGCCTCTAGTCACGTAGGGCAGCAGCGCGGCACAGCATACACCGTGCGGGATCGGAAAGTTGCCGCCAAGCACGGCAGCGAATCCGTGAACGGCACCAAGCCCGGAGTTGGCAAGCGCCAAGCCACTGCACAGGCTGGCATACGCCATTGATTCGCGGGCTTGTGGCGTACCATGCTCATAGGTTTCTAACAGCGCCTTGACCGCATTCGACAGCCCTGTGACGGTGATCGCATCGGTGATAGGGTTGGTGCGATTGCAGGTGTACGCCTCGATCAATTGCGTCAGGGTGTCCATACCCGTACTCGCCGTGACCGCCGATGGCATGGTATATGTCAACTGGGGATCGATTAGGGCAATACTTGGCAGCAAATACGGACTACGCATACTGACTTTGACCTGCTTCTCAGGAATCGAGATCACAGCATTGCGCGTGACCTCGGCTCCTGTCCCCGCAGTGGTTGGGATTGCCATGTAAGGTGCAGCAGGCTGCTGAATCGGTTGCCCACGCCCAACTACCTCAACGTAATCTAGCACGTTGCCGCCGTTGGTCAGTAATCCCGCAATGGCTTTGCCAGCATCGATAACACTGCCACCGCCAATTCCAATTACCATATCACAATTGGCATATCGAGCAGCTTGTACTCCGCCTTCAATGCTGGGAATATCCGGTTCGCCACTGACAGTATAACGGGTGATGGTAAGTCCGCGTTCGCCCAACTGATGTTCTAGCTGTGATGCGATAGGTGCCGCCGAATTGCTCGATACCAGTAGAATCCGCTGACCCATTGTCGCCGCGATCTCCGCGACTTGCGCCACTTTGCCCGCCCCAAAAATGATGCGTGTGGCAGTAGCAAACTCGAAAGCCTTGATGGGTGACATTAACTATTCCAGCTATCGTTGGTAGGATACACATTGAGAAAGCGTGTTCCGACACGCGGTTCAACCATCATGTCTGCCACCGCTTCTTTCCAGCGCAGGTAATGGGCTGTTTGCTGGTGGATCGGGAAATCTTCCTTTGAGTGATAGACTTCGTAGAGAAAGAAACGGGTCGGATCGTCTTCTGCTTGCAAGCAATCCCAACGCACATTGCCCGGTTCAGTCGTGCGCGTCCCCTCATGATTTTCATGGGTCACACGAATAAAGTCATCGACAAATTCTGGCTTGATATGACACTGCACACATACGATATACATGTGGCTCATCCTTCGCTTGAAGTAAAAAATTGAAAGGCTATGCTATTCGTTAAACAATTCACCAACACTGCGTCCATCGTGAGCACGCATGATCACCTCGGCAAGCAGTGGCGCAACGCTGAGAATGGTCATATTCGGCAGCCGCTTTTCCGGCGGAATAGGTACAGTGTTGGTCGTGATAATTTCCTTGACATTCAATTTTGACAAGCGTTCAATGGCAGGGCCACTCAAGACCGCGTGCGTAAACGCAATGTAGATGTCGCGTGCGCCGTGATCGCGTACTGTGCGAACGGCATTCGAGATACTGCCTGCTGTGTCGCACTCATCATCGATGATCACCACATTCATATCGCGTACATCTCCGATCAGGCTCATCACATCACTCTGGCTGCGATTGCCTGTCCGCCGTTTCTCGACAAAGGCCAACGGCATATTCAGCTTGACCGCATAATTACGGGCGCTCTTGGCAAAGCCCAGATCGGTACTCACCACAGTCGTTCGCTCAAGCTGCTTGTCAATAATGTAATCGCTAATCAAGTGGAAGGCGGTCAATACGTCGCCGGGGACAGTGAAGAACCCCTGAATTTGTCCCGCGTGCAGGTCAATCGTCATATAGCGATCCGCCCCTGCCATCTGGATCATATCCGCCACCAACCGCGCCGTAATCGGGACACGAGGCTGATCTTTTTTATCGCTACGTCCATAGGGCAAATAGGGGATTACCGCCGTGATACGTCCAGCAGAGTCGCGCTTGAGCGTATCCAGCATAATCAGCAGTTCCATAATATTGTCGCTGACTGGAGCCGTTGTACATTGAATCAGGTAAACATCTTGCCCGCGCACGGAATTCTTGAGCCGCACAAAAATATTTTCATTGGAAAAGCGCAGTACATCGCGTTCGCTAAGCGCAGTGCCAATATATTCGGCAACTTCCTGAGCCAGCGGTACGGAAGCTGACCCACTATATAGTTTGATCGCGCCATATTGACCGGGAAGTTGGATCTCTGCATTAGGATTATCGGGGGAACCTTCAGGTGGCACATAGGCAGTACCGGGTACTTTTCGAGTGGTCATATTTTTTCCTCTCAGGCACTCAGGAGATTAGCCTGTTGTGTAAATACCTAAAATTAGACAGTGTGTGGCGATTGTCGAATAAGCATTAAAGATATTTGATTGAGTCTACCGCGAAAAAAGCAAATCGCGTTACAAATTTCACGAAAAGATGACAAGTTTGATGCTTCTAACGAAAAGCCAATATTGCCTTACGAAAACAAAGGCTATCATTCAGCTTTAGCATGTTAGGGTTGTGAGAGACAGTCATAAACTATGCTGATTGAATGAAGCATAAACAAGAAGGCTCAATAGGCGTTTCAGGGAGCTAACAAGGAAGCGAGTAAAGACTCCAAGAGCGCCTTGCCGCGCCGCCGCCTATTATGGACAAACTCAAAAAAAGCTATATAACCGAGGGTGGGGTTCTCTAAAGGGAAAAGTCAACTACTACCGACTGAAAGTCGGAAGGTTGAGAAGCGACTGAAAGTCGCCTAAAGAAGGGTCAATCGCCAACACTGAAATTGCCACCATCCTCGGGTGGAGAAAGATTTTCAGCTTGGGACTCAATTTGGGACTCAATATACTGCTTGATAATTTCATCAGTGACATTTCCAGAACTCGCGGCAAAGTACCCTCTGGCCCACAGATGCTTGCCCCAAAATTGCTTATTAAGTTCGCCAAATTCGACCAGCCACAAGCGGCTAGTGCGCCCTTTCAAGCGTTGGACAAGTTCGCTGACCGCCAGATTGGTGGCATGGCGCTGCGCGATGGCGTGATCCCGCCCACGATCAACCTTGAGCATCCCGACCCCGAATGCGATCTCGATTACGTGCGGAACGTTGCCCGAAACGCCAATCTGCGCTATGTCATGTCCAATTCGTTTGGCTTCGGCGGGCATAACGCTGTCGTGATCTTCAAGCGCTGGGATGGAGAGTAAAATTGAGCTAGTATTGTAATGAGGGAGCGTGCAATATGAACGCAATTGAGCAACAGATTTTAGAGAAGATTAGCCACTTGCAGGTTGAACAGCAAAAGCGTGTCCTCGAATTTGTCGAGCAGATTGCTACCCCAGAAAAGCACTACACAGCCCGCCAACTGATGCAATTGCCAGCCGCCGAACGTAACGCCATTTTGCAGGCGCAGCTCACTCAGTCTGCGAATGAAGATTTCGAAGCGTTTGAAGCCTACTCAGAAGAAGACCTTGATGCCCCCTGTTAACATTCAACGTGGTGAGGTCTGGTCAGTAAGGTTCGATCCTAGTGAGGGCGATGAGATTCGCAAAATCCGTCCGGCAATTGTCATGACCGCTGTTACTGCTGGACAGATCGTGCTGCATATTGTAGTTCCCGTGACCGGATGGCAGCCGTCTTTTATACGTTATCCGTTTATCATCCAGTTGATCCCTTCGGTGGCAAATGGCCTGACAAAAGAGTCGGGAGCCAATGCGTTTCAGGTAAAGTCGATTGCACTGAGCCGTTTTCAATCAAAGCCCGGCATACTCTCAGTGGATGAAGTAGACGAAATTGCCGCCGCGATTGCCCTCTGTGTCGGCTATCAGCCATGACATCCTAAGGTCATGTCCAATTCGTTTGGCTTCGGCGGGCATAACGCTATCGTGATCTTCAAGCGCTGGGATGGACGGTAAATACCGATAATATAGTTAGGAGATGTAACTAACCTGAAATTGTCTTCTAATACAGTTCAGCTTTGTCCAGATCAGACTGCCGGATCGGCACAGAAAGACCATATTTGTTCGCAACTGAGTGAATCAGATTACACTTCCATGTTTCAGCAGAAGGTGCTATATATATTTTTTCTATTAGAAGTTTTAAATCGACAGCTACATATATACCACCTTCCACTTCGATTTTAGCCCTATCAGAAGCTTGAATGGTGATACGGTATTCTTTTTCATGCTCAAAACTTTTTCGTTTATAAAACCAAATATCCTCGCCTGAAAATCCCGCCGCTCCGGGTTTAACCAAAACCTTTTCACCTTTGGTGAAATAATTCACTGTTCCAGATTTCATACCTTTTGGAGCAGACTTAGCAAGGGAACTGTGAAGACGTTCAACAGTAGATTGGATCGCAATACCTTGTCTGCGATTGGAGTATAAATCCCACATTGCGGCAGATTCTTCAGAATTTATATGCCAACAAGTCACAGCAGTTCGTTGTCGAGCATCATTATAAACTTCAACGATCATTCGTTTATAACTATCGTCACCCAATTGATATTCTCTTTGTGAAATTAACCACGTAAAAGATCCCTCATAAGGATCTGAGAACTTCTTTGCCTGTCTGAAAAACAAACAGCCCTTATCGATTAAAGAGACAAAATGGATAAAATCCATATACTGCCATATTTTTTCACTAGGATTGGGTCGTTTTATATACTCTTCCCGATTTGCCATCAGAGATACTCCAATACACTTTTAACTAAAAATGCACTTCAAGATCGGTTGCAACCGTACCAACGCCCGTCCCCGATGGCTAATCGCGTTTTTCTCGGCGGGCGAGAGTTCTGCCATCGAGCGACCATCATCTAGCAAGAATACCGGATCGTAACCAAAGCCCTGATCGCCACGTGGCGCTGTGCCAACATGCCCCTCGACGCGCCCTTCGGCAGTAACGGTTACGCCGTCGGGCATGACCAACGCGATCACGGACACGAAGCGGGCAGTACGCTGTTCATGCGGCATCCCCTCTAACGCTTGGAGAAGTTTGGCGTTGCGTTCGGGGGCAGTCGGCGCGTAACGGGCGGAATAGACTCCAGGCGCTCCGTTCAGCGCATCGACCACGATTCCTGAATCATCAGCAAGCGTCGGCAAGCCGGATGCAGCCGAGTAAGCGTGCGCCTTGAGCAGCGCATTTTCACTGAAAGTTGATCCCGTTTCCTCGACATCCATACTCGCCAAGCCAACATCGGCAAGCGATACCCAATTGACTGCCAAGTCGGACATCAGTTCGCGAAATTCTTTGAGTTTGCCAGCATTGGTGGAGGCCACCAGTAAGTTTTGCATGTGCGTTCCTCGTCTATGTACCGTAAAGACTACCCTATGAGGAATAGATCATGCCGCAATTTGATACACCGATCAATACAAACGATCAGGGGCTTGAGCGCGTTCTCGCGAATCCGCTGCCCGTGATCTTGATTTTGAACGGAATCTCCACCGATCCCGACCTGCAATCGATCCTTGCCGAAGTCGCCCGCCACGAAGTAGGCAAGCTGTTGATCGCAAAACTCGACATTGCCGAAAATCCCGTTGCTGCCAAGCGCTTTGATGCACATGGCGGCGTAACGCTTGTTACCTCGAAGGAGGGAGCCGAGGCGGTGCGCTTGGAAAACCCCACACCGGAACAAGTCCGCCAATCCGCCGATTACCTGCTCGGACGTGGATCACGCCCAGAGCCGACGGTTGCCGCTGAATCAGCCAATGCTGCCCATGAAGCAGTCCATCCCTTTACCGTAAACGAGGCGAACTTTGAACAGCAAGTGTTAAACAGCGATCAGCCCGTGCTGGTCGATTTCTGGGCACCGTGGTGCGGACCATGTCATATGATCGCACCGACGCTTGAAAAATTTGCAGGTGAGTATGCTGGACGGCTGACTATTGCCAAACTCAACGTTGATGAGAATCAACGGTTGGCGCGGAAGTATGGCGCACACAGTATCCCACTGTTGGTACTGTTCAAGAACGGTAAGCCCGTCCAACAGGTGATCGGGGCACACCCGGAGCCGAGCTTGCGTAAGTTTGTTGAACAGGCGTTGCGCTAAGTTTTCTATAGCTCCGCACCCTGTCAGGGTGCGGTATTTCCAAAATGCAGCGTCGAGGCCTGCCCTGTCCGGCATTTACAGTGAATGATCCCGTCATGCGATTGCCCTGCGCGATTATCCTCACCCAAAATCCCTCATTCGGAATGCGCACTTTTAACCGATTCTTCATTGGCGCGTTGTGGGTTATAGTTATCGCAAAATGGAATAAGTCCTTTTTTTAAATAGATGAAAGAAGAAGCTATGCAGAAAATTCGCTGGGGAATATTGAGTACCGGATACATCGCCGATCTATTTGCCGAGGGGTTAACAGCGCTCACCGACGAAGCGACCCTAACGGCAGTCGGTTCGCGTGAGCAGACCAGTGCAGACAGCTTTGGCAACACGTGGAACGTCCCACACCGCCACAGCAGCTACGAAGCCCTTGCCAACGACCCGGAGGTAGACGCGATCTACATTGGCACGCCGCATCCTTTTCACTACGACAATACGCTGCTGTGCTTAAACGCGGGCAAGCATGTTCTCGTGGAAAAGCCGTTTGCCATGAACGCCCGCCAGACCCGCGAGATGATTGATCTGGCGCGTCAGAAGGGTCTGTTCTTGATGGAAGCGATGTGGACGCGCTTTCTGCCAACTATGGTGCAAGTTCGCAAATGGATTGCCGATGGCGAAATCGGTGATGTCGAATTGGTGCGCGCCCACTTTTCTTTTATGACTGAGTTCAATCCTGCCAGTCGGTTGTTCGCGCCGGAACTAGGCGGCGGCGCACTGCTTGACGCGGGAATCTATCCGATCTCTTTCGCCTCGATGGTGCTGGGTACCCCCAAGACGATCAGTAGTACGGCGGCGCTGGGCAAAACTGGCACTGATGATCGTTCGGCGTACCTGTTCGGTTACGATGGCGGTAAAGCGGCGCTGCTGTCCTCTGGTGTACAGTTGGCGGTACCTGTCGAAGCCGACGTGTTCGGCACGAAGGGCTATATCAAAGTCCATGAGCCATGGTTGCGCCCACTGGTGGCGACGCTAGCGAAGCCGCCAGCGCCGGGTTCAGAAACCAGTCTCATTTACGATGGAATACTCTTTGATAAACAGATTGTCCACGCGCCGACTCGCGGTAATGGCTATAACTATGAGGCCGCCGAAGTCGGTCAGTGTCTCCGCGCAGGCAAACTCGAAAGCGTGGTGATGCCGCTGGATGAAACGCTGTCGATTATGGAAACGCTGGACACGATTCGTGGACAGTGGAACTTGACCTATCCGAATGAGTAGCACCTACATCCGAATCGTATTTTGTAAGGACAAAGCCGCCATCGCCCTCATCGCCGGGCGGATAATTTTGACGCGGCGAAACATTAGGCATTACTTAAAGTCGTAAATAACCCGCGCATTGTCACCGAGCACTTGCCGTCCTGCCCGTAAGGCTTGTTGCTCGGTCAATGCGCCTAGATCCACAAATTCCGCTAAGACTTGTTCAAGGGCAGCGTGTCCCCACTTGTTTGCCAGCCAAAATATCTCCGGGATGCTGAATGCGTCCAATGAATACAACACCTTCGTAAACGGAGTCATCCCAAAAATCTGGTGCAGCATCCTTGGAATTTCCATCGTGGCAAAGGGAATTGCCAGCGAAATATCCATAAAGACATTGGGATACATCGCGGCGAGATAGCCAAGTTCGCGGGTATACGGATAGGCCGAATGCAGCAGCACGAACTTGACCTTATCGAATTTGCCACTTTGCAGCACAGTCCGCATGTTAAGCGGGTTGGCCTTGAGAAGATCCACGTCGGTATCGCCAAAGCCCGTGTGGAACTGGATCGGCAGTTCTTGCCAATTGGCGACTTCTAGTGCTTTTAGCAGCAGGTAATCGCACAGCATTTTATCGGCAAGGCGCAGTTTGCCCTCGGCATCGGCGCGATCCTTGACAGGGCCAAAGGCGCGCAGTGCGTTATCGCGAGTGACCAACTGAATATCGAGGCCAGTGCGGTAGGCGATGATACTCTTGAGGCCAATATGACCTGTATCCCGCGCTGCCTCAACGCCGGCGTTGTAGGCGTCTTCAACTTGGCGGAATGTGGCATATTTCAAGATAAAGTCCTGAGCAAAGGTTTCGAGCCGCATGAGCAATCGAAATGCGCTGCTTGATCATGGGTCGCAGTTCGGCAACGCTATAGTTGATCGCCGCCCCGAAGCCATAGTCAATAAACAACGCTTCGCTGTTCTGAGCCTGCCACATCGCGTTCGCAAGGTCTGCCAATGGGATCGCGTTACGTGCGGTTAGTACCGCGTCGGGGGTTGGTTCGCATTGAAAATAGCTGGCGAGATCACGAATACCGCGCATCCACATAATCGTATCTGGCACGTAGTGCGCCTTCCTGACCGGATCGGCGCTTTCCGTGAAAAAGACTTGCAACTCGCCAACCGTTTGCGGCTGCGCTTTGATCAGAGCGTGAGCATGATGATCGATGATCGGTGCATCAGATAGGTCAATTCGCGCCATAAATTTTCTGCCTCAAAGACCTCTGCTAGAATTTCCAGAAATGATATTTCAGTTCAAACGCTTCATCATTCGCACTAAACGTCTCGAACTCCTTGCGCTTGACGGCAAGATAGCTTTTGCTCAAGAGTAGGCCAAGCGCCTCAGTAAGCACGGTGTCTTTTTCTAAATTATCGAGGGCTTGTGCCAGCGTCGTTGGAAAGCGCTGGATGCCACGCCCTGCACGTTCTTCATCCGTATAATTGCCGGGGTCGATCAGTGTTGGTTCGCCGGGATCGAGCTTACGCCGCACGCCGTCCAAGCCCGCCGCGATTAACGCGCCAAAGGCAAGGTACGGATTAGCCGCAAGATCGGCGGCTTTCAGTTCGGCGTTAGCCGTGCCTTCCTCGTCGCTCTTGAAGCGTGACGCAACCCGCACTGCACCTTCGCGGTTATCTGGCCTGGTATAGGCACTGCTCCAAAAATGGGGTTGCTAGGCGATGATACGAGTTATAGTGCGCCACTGAGACAGTTAAACAGGGTAGTTTCGCCAGCGCCATTGGGGCCGATCACGCCCTGAATTTCGCCGTTGTAAAGCTCAAGGTTTATAGCTTGCAGCGCTTGTAATCCTCGAAACGATTTCGAGAGATTACGCACTTGGAGAATTGAACTGGGGAAAACGGCAGACATGATGACGATGACTCGGGATTCTAGGACAAACATTGTGAGTCGTGAGCATATTCGTTTAGCCAGATTTAGCAATATTTGGCAATCTGTAAAAATGCACAAAGGCTGATTAGAACTGCTATAATGTCATGATCCCGTTTACGTATGCGATGTGATATAAGCCTAATCTTATGAAACCACTAATTGGCATTCCCTGTTGGCAAATCAACCCCTCTCATGAACTGCGATCCAGTTTTGCCCTGTACCAAACTTATGTTAATGCGGTAGCAGCGGCTGGTGCTGCGCCTGTCATCATTCCGCTGGAATTAGATCAGGAAGCCAACCAGACCCTCTTTGCGCGGTTGGACGCGATTGTTCTGGCGGGTGGTGACGATGTTAACCCTGCCCGTTATGGTGAGACCGCACATCCTAAAACCGAAGTTCCTGACGATGCCCGCGACGAGTTGGAAATTACCCTGACGCAATGGGCAGTCGCCCAACGCAAACCGCTGATGGGCATTTGCCGAGGCGTACAGGTGATGAATGTGGCAATGGGCGGTACGTTGATTCAGGATATTCATGACCTTGTGCCGGAAGCGTTGGAACACAGTTATCCGTATGACTCGCCGCAACTGCGCGGGAGAGCCACCCATGAAGTGTATATCGACGCTGGCTCACGGTTGGCGGGGGTATTCGGCTCATGCGCCGATGTCAACAGCTTTCACCATCAGGGGCCAGGGCAAATTGCGAACGGCTTTAAGGTGGTGGGTCGCGCCGCCGATGGCATCGTCGAAGCCATTGAAAGCACCGACTCCGCGCTGATCTTCGGTGTGCAGTGGCATCCCGAAGATATGTATGGAACGGATGCAAACATGCTCAATTTGCTCAAGATGTTCGTGGATAATCTCAGGTGAATTAAACCGACTCACATTAGAAACCAATGCGGTTGCCCCCTCAATTTACTTGCAAGTATATTTCCAAATATGCCGGGTCGGGCAGGCCAAGTGCCTGTGTGGCAGAAAAAAATATACGCTCGGCAGTCCAGTGAGAATCCTCCAGCAACGTCTAGCTGAACCGTTGTTTACGTTTGTGGAAGTGTCACATAGCACGGTTGGTCAATGAAAATCATCATGCTGGAAATATTTTCATCGGCTCCTGTTATCTTGGATAGACATCTTCACTAACATGAGGTTAGTGTCCAGATCCTTGACACCAATACAAAAGAGTCTTACCATAAATGCACTGATGGAAGCGCTTCCACGTTAGGTTGAGTTGGCGAGAGTCTTTGAGGGATTTCGATGCCCAGTCCAACTATTTACGATGTGGCTAGGACGGCTGGAGTCGGCATAGGGACCGTATCCCGCGTTCTAAATAACAGTACAAGTGTCAGCCCCGAAACACAAGAAAAAGTACTCAGTGCTATCCGCGTGCTTGGCTTTCGCCGCAGTAAGGTTGCACGACAGCTTTCAACTGGCATTCAGCATCGCAACGTCGGCGCGCTTATGCCTAATTTTACCCACCCTTCTTTTGTAGAGCGGCTACGCGGAGTCCAATTGGCACTCCAAGATCACCACAACGATTTCAATCTCATCCTCTACACTGTGAGCGAGCCGGATCGGTGCCACGAGCAATTGTTGGCTATTGTCGAGCAAGCCGCAGTGGATGGGTTGCTTATCGCTACATTAAATGTTTCAGGTGAACAACGAGATCTACTGAATGAAGCCAGTATCCCCTTTGTCACGTTGAGCGATGTATGTACCGGAGAATTAAATTGTATTAGTCCCGACAACATGCAGGGTGGATACATCGCCACGCAGCACCTGTTGGAACTCGAACACCGGCACATTGCCTATGTGGGAGACGAATTCCCCAATATGTACGGGTTCCCAACGAGTGAATTGCGTTACAAAGGCTATGTTTCTGCGATGACAGACTACGGGGTAATCCACCCTCCAGAATATGTCTGTCTAGGAACGCACGGCGAAAAAGCGGCATATAGTCTTATGGAACAGCTTTTAGCGCTACCAGAGCCGCCTACCGCCGTTTTTGCGATGTCCGATATACAAGCCGTTGGCTGTATTCTGGCTATCCGTGAGGCAGGACTACGTGTGCCAGAAGACATTTCTGTTATTGGCTTTGACGATGTGCAATTGAGTCGTTATGTTGGACTGACAACGGTTCGACAGCACCTTGAGCAAAGCGGTTATCTCGCCATGCAGCTTTTGCTAGACATGCTTACTACTCCTGACGGCGTTATAGCCCGTCAGTTGCCCCGATTGGAACTGGTGGTGCGAGGTACAACGCAACGTTATAAAAGTCTTGTTTAGCAGCGGCTTAGTATCAACCAGAAACACGTCAGTTTAGTTTGGCGCGAATTCTGTTGAGACCAGTTATTTCAAATAGTCCCGCGAGACAGAAAGGACATGATTTGAAACTTAATAAGAAAAAGTAAGAGTCGGGTTGCCGCCCGACCCCACCGACACATTAATGTATCTAATTAGAAACGTAGGAGATTTTAGCATGAAACGCCAGATTAGCCTCATTTTTTCCACAGTCACTATGCTCGTGGTTCTCTCAATGATGGTAACCACTGCGCCCATGCAGCCGGCTGCCGCCCAAGCGGCGACAGCCGCTGCGACTGCATCCGGTCTCAGTTGTGGGACCGAGCCAGTAACGCTCAAGGCTTCCTTCGAGACGGGCTTCGATCTGCCCTTCAAACTTTCCGATGAGTTTAAGAAGCAGTATCCCAACGTCACTTGGGATATCAGCCAAGACCAGTTTGCAAACCTCATCAACGCGACACCGCGCCTCCTCACTGGCGATAACCCGCCAGATCTAATTCGGCTGCCAACGCTGGTTTCGTTTGTCAAAGATGGGCTGCTCAAGAACCTTGACGATTACGCCACGACTTTCGGTTGGGATAAGTGGCCTGTGCCCCAACTCAACCAGAACCGTGTCACTGCGGAGGGTACCCGTGGCTCCGGCGCGCTCTACGCCATCGGCCTCAACTATAGCCTGACCGGAATCTTCTACAACAAGAAGTTGGCCGCGCAGATTGGTATGACCCAGCCGCCGCAAACACTCGACGAGTTCGAAAGTCTGCTCGCGAAGGCCAAGTCTGCCGGGCTTCAGCCAATTATGGAGTGGGGTAGCGCCAAGAGCGGCATGGGCCTCGCCTTCCCGCTGCAAGCCCTCATGGCATCCGTCGGCTCAACGCAGCCTATCAACGAATGGATCTTCCAGAAAAAGGATGCCACGATCGACACTCCAGACAACCTGAAGGCCGCGCAGCACCTTGAGCAGTGGATCAAGGACGGCTACTTCCCCAAGGACATCAACGCTATCGAATATACAGATGCAGCCGCCCGGTTTACAAAGGGTGAGGGTGTCTTCACGTTCAATGGTGACTGGCAGAATGCCGCCTACGATGCCGCCATGCCCGACAATGTTGGGTTCTTTCTGATGCCGCCTGCACAGGCTGGTGGTAGTCCGGCGGCGATGTCTGCTCCCTTGACCTACGGTATTGCAGCCAAAGCTAAGAACGCGGATTGTGCCGCGTTTTTCTTAAACTGGGTCGCCACGAACCCGGCTGCCCGCCAAATCGACGTTACCGTCGGTGGGTCGAACCCCGGTGGCCCGGCTGATGCCACCATGCCCGCTGTTGCGGCTGGCTCGATCACGAACGATACACTCGGTGCTGGCCCCGTCGTTGGCAAAGCTGGCACTTCAATGGATTTCATTGCTAACGCAACCAGTGCGATCTTTGCTCAGGGTTGGACACCTGAGCTACAGAAAATGGTCGGCGGCAGGCAAGATGCTGCTGGACTGCTGAAAGCTGTTCAGGCCGAATATCTACGGGAACTGTCTCAATAGTGACAAGGGCCGAGGAACGATGACCGCACCTTCCACATCGACGGAGAAATCTCCAATGACATCAGACAATCGCGCCTCGGCCCTTACGTCCTCCCGGCGGACTGCCCTCAATCGGTTGGTTCGCCGAGACACTATCATTGGGTGGCTGTTTGTTTTGCCCGCTCTCTTAGTGTACACAGTGTTTGTGCTAATCCCCTTTGCATTAACCATCCAGTACTCATTCTTTCGCTGGAACGGTGTGGGGCCTGCGACTTGGGTGGGGTTAAAGAACTACGAGACCATCTTCCAGTTTCCCGACTTGCTGGGAACTATCTTCAATGCGTTCTGGCTAGTTGTATGGTTTAGCTTCGTCCCCGTAGGACTGGGTCTCATCGTCGCGAGTGTGATTCAGCGCATGGCGACCGGGCGGCTCGGCGCGATAGCCCGAACTGTTCTTTTCCTGCCGCAAGTTATTCCCCTCGTCGCCGCCGGCATTATCTGGGGCTGGCTGCTGTCGCTTTCGGGCTTGATTAATCAGATTCTCAATGCTGTCGGCCTCGGTGCGATCACCCGCGCTTGGCTCGGCGACTTCGACTGGGCGCTGCCAGCGGTTGGCCTCATCGGGATTTGGGTTCTGCTAGGATTTTGCACTGTCCTACTTTTGACGGGCATGACGAAAATCAACCCGGCCCTCTATGAGTCCGCGAGGATCGATGGCGCGGAGTGGTTCAGAGAATTTATCTCGATTACCGTACCCCTCCTCAGATACGAGATTGGCGTATGCCTGACCGTCACAGTGATCGCCGCACTTGCGGCGTTTGATATTGTCTATGTGGCGACAGCAGGTGGACCCGGCAACGCAACGGCGGTACCCGGCATCCAGATCTATATCCTTGCCTTCACTCAACGACAGGTGGGCTTAGCCTCTGCGCTGGCGGTTATGCTTATGCTCCTAGTTCTGCTGATCATCCTCCCAATTCAGCGGTTGAGCCGCGTGGAGAGTACAAAATGAGGGTCAATCGCGGCGAACTTTGGACAGGTCGAGCGTTCCTCATTGTACTGATGGCATTCACGCTCCTGCCCTTCATTAGCATCTTCACGACAGCGCTGCATCCATCGGGGAGTGTACCCAACGGGCTTGAATGGCCCGCCGACCCGCAATGGGGCAACTTCGTCGAGGCGTTCAATGTCGCGAATATGAACATACTGCTTGTGTCGAGCACGCGTATCGTCCTCACGGTCGTGCCGATGGCTTTGATCATCTCGACAATGGCCGGGTTCGCCATCGGACTCCTTCGTATCCGTGGCGCAAACGTACTTCTCCTTCTGTTCGTGTTCGGGCTAACACTCCCATTTCCGGGGATCATCATTCCTATTTACTTCTTGGAACGGACGCTAGGCATCTACAACACACAGTTTGCCATTGCGTTGCCGCTGATTGGCTTATATATGCCTTTTGCTGTCTTTTGGATGCGCTCTCACTTCGTCAACACACCGACCGAAATCTCGGAAGCCGCCCGCGTCGATGGCGCGACTAGTTGGGATTTGTTCTGGCGCATCCATATCCCACTGGCGCGGGCACCAATAGCGTCACTCGGAATTCTTATGTCTGTCTGGACATGGAACCAGTTTCTCCTTGCGTTGGTACTCGTCGAAGACCCTTCTCGGCGAACGATGGCTGGTGCGCTAGGTGCATTTCAAGGCCACTATGCAACTAATATTCCACTGTTGTGCGCTGGCACTATCCTGATTCTGATCCCCACCCTTATTGTCTTTGTGCTATTCCAGCGCCAAATTATCGCCGCGCTGCTCGAAGGCTCGATCAAGGGATAGATGGCGTAACTGGAAGCAGCCGGAGGCTAATCAACCTGCGGCTCCAAAGGTGATTTGTACTTAGCTTAACGTCCAGTGTCGCCAAAGGCTAACCGGACATAACCGCTCAATGTAAGGACTTTTCGATGCGCAATTGCGTTCATCTTGTTACCTACGCTAACCGCCTAGGTGGAAACCATCTAGAAGACCTACAGCGCTTGTTAGAGGGTCCACTCAACGGCATTTTTGGTGGCGTGCATATTTTGCCATTTTTTTATCCAGTTGATGGGGCTGATGCAGGCTTTGACCCGATTGATCACTTAACGGTTGATCCACATATTGGGACATGGAACAACATCACTTCCTTGAGTGGTACGCACGAGATTACCGCCGACCTGATTATTAATCATATTTCTAGCGAGTCGCCCCAGTTTAAGGATTTTCTCAAGAACAGCGACCAATCGCTGTACAACGGGATGTTCCTGACCTTTGGCAGCGTGTTCTCCAACGGCGCAACAGAAGAAGATTTGCTACAGATTTACCGTCCGCGTCCCGGTTTACCGTTCATGACAATCACATTATCGAACGGTCAGAAATTTATTCTATGGACAACGTTCATGAGTCAGCAGATAGACCTCAATGTACGCGATCCGCAGGGCGATGCATACTGGAAGACTATCTTGCAGCGGTTCAAGGAATATGGCATCAAGACGGTTCGCCTCGATGCAGTAGGGTACGCGATCAAAAAGGCGGGGACAAGCTGTTTTATGATCCCCGAAACTTTCGATTTCATTGATCAGGTGACAGACTACGCGAAGGCGTTAGGGCTTGAGGTGCTGGTCGAAATTCACGCCTATTACCGCCAGCAGATTGAGATTGCACATCGAGTAGACCGTGTATATGATTTTGCACTGCCTACGCTGATTTTACATGCGATCTTCAATAAAACTGCGCGTCACCTGAAACATTGGTTAGCCATCAGCCCACGCAATGCGGTAACGGTACTTGACACGCACGACGGCATTGGAGTGATCGATATTGGCGCAATGGGAGATGATCCCGAATCTTCTGGCTTAATTCCACCCGAAGAACTGACAGCACTCGTGGAAACAATTCACGAGAAAAGCGCTGGTCAGAGCCGTAAAGCTACTGGTCCGGCTGCTTCCAATCTGGATCTGTATCAGGTGAACTGTACATATTACGACGCACTTGGCAGAAATGACCGCGACTATCTGATCGCCCGCGCTATACAATTCTTCGCACCGGGTATTCCTCAGGTTTATTATGTCGGATTGCTGGCAGGCACAAATGATATGGAATTACTTGATGAAACCAAAGTGGGCAGGGATATTAACCGTCATTATTATAGTTGGGATGAAGTGCAGGAATCGCTCACCAAACCGATCGTATCAGACTTACTAAAATTGATCCGTTTTCGCAATGAACACCCGGCTTTTCAAGGGATGTTTACAATGCTCAAGTCGGATGATCAATTGCTGGTGATTCATTGGCACAACGCTGAGTTATGGGCGCAGCTAAAGGTGGATTTCTTAGAATCACTCGTAGAGATTCGCTACTTAGAAGATGGCATCGAAAAACACCTCGACATGAATACACAGGACTTTCGCTTGAGTAATGGATGAGATGTCGTAGTGTAGCGGCATGATGAATAAACGCCAATACATAGCATACCTACAGCGGATCTCAAAAAGGCTGGGCTAGAATAGGAGAAAAGAATCTAGCGACAAGAAAAATGGCAGGGTATTCGGACTATTTGCGGGAACGGGTCATTCGGAGTTGGCAAAACGGGCACAAACCAGCCTAGATCGCAGCCGAATACAACATCGGAATTAGTACAGTCAAGCGATATATCGCACGCTTCAAACGACTAGGGCATAGTTGGCAGAATGCGAGCGTCACTTATCATTGAAGGCGCGACCCCTTGTCTTTGAAGCTTACAGCGATTCTCGACAGGGATGATCTATTAGTCTGGCTATATAAATTATAGCGCAAGCCTCATTCAGCCGATCAAGCCATGTCGTAGGATCTATTTCGGCTAGAGCTTGAGCACTTTTTTTGCATTTTCCATCAAGATTTTAAGTCTCACTTCGGCCTTGAGATCGAGATTTTCGAAATCTCGCAGCCACCGGTCGGGTTGGAGTACAGGATAATCTGAGCCAAACAAAGCCTTGTCTTGCAAGAGCGACGAAATGTATTGGACAAGAATAGGGCGGAAATATTTGGGCGACCATCCTGATAGATCAATATACACATTGCCTTTGTGTAGTGCGACTGCAAGCTGTTCTTCCTGCCACGGAACCGCTGGATGAGCCATGATAATCGTTAGATCAGGGAAATCGGCGGCTACATCATCGAGCAGCATCGGATGCGAATACTTGAGTTTGTAACCACCACCACCCGGTGTGCCCGACCCAACGCCTGTTTGACCGGAATGAAACAATATTGGTATTTGCAGGTCTGAAGCCGCTTGCCAGAGTGGATAGAAGTGTTGATCATTCGGAAAAAATTCTTGGGTGGTCGGATGCAGTTTGAGTCCCCGTAGGCCCAGTTCTTTCACGGACCGTTCTAGTTCCTGGACTGCCAATTTCCCCTTCCAGGGATCTACCGACGCAAATCCAATGAACTGGTCAGGGTATTTTTGCACAATATTACTGATATAGTCATTCCCTACATATGGAAGTCCACTAGCGGTTTCTGCGTCAATCTCGAAGATTACTCCGAGGATGTCGAGTGCCTTGTACTTTTCGTACATTTCTTCGGGGGTTTGGAGTATTTGCCCAGCCCCAAAATAGCCCGCCATCTGCTCTTTTTCTTTTGTCGAGGGATGATCAGGCGGGGCGGGAACATGAACGTGAATATCTATGGCTCGCATTATTGTCTCCTGACTAATGGAATGAACGTTAGTTGATCAACCGCGTCTTGCCCTTCCAGAAGGGCACACGCAGATTACGCTTGAGGATTTTGCCCGCACCACTCATGGGTAAGGGTTCAGTGCGAATTTCTACGCTTCGTGGGCACTTATAGCTTGCTATGTGTTGGCGACAGTAGCTGATGATGTCCTCATCACTGATCGTCTGGCCCTGTAGGACTACAACAATGGCATGGACAACCTCGCCCCACTTATCATCTGGAATTCCAATGACGGCGCACATCGCTACCGCTGGATGCTGGTAAATGACCTGTTCAACTTCTGTCGAGTAGATATTTTCTCCACCAGAGATTATTGCATCTTTCAGGCGGTCAACGATATAAAGGAATCCGTCCCTGTCCAAATAACCCAAGTCGCCTGTGTGCAGCCAGTTGCCCCGCAACACTTGGGCAGTAACGTCTGGCTGATTCCAGTAGCCAGCCATCACATTAGGGCCGCGGACTACCACCTCGCCAATGTCACCTTGCGGCACTTCCTCATCGGTCAGATCAACAATTTTCACCTCAACCGTAAAGACTGGCTGACCTGCTGATGAAATCTTATCGGCCAGCGGACCGTCTGGATCATGGTATTTGTCGGGTAGCATACTCACATTGGGTGACGTTTCAGTTTGTCCGTAACCTTGGAACAAGCGGCAGCGCGGAAAAGCCTGTCGCGCCTTGACAATAAGTGCAGGAGCCATCGCAGAACCACCATAATTCAGACCGCGCAAACTGGATACATCATAGTTTTCTCGTTCGTCGAAACTACACAGCATATTCACCATCGTCGGAACGAGGGCGCTGTGCGTGACTCGATACGTTTCAATCGCTTTGAGCATCCTTTCCGGCGTGAATTTGGGAATAAAAGCATGTGTGCCCCCATGCAATGTAACACCAACATTCCACTGACAGTCGGCGATATGGAACATAGGCGCCGAATGCAAATAAGTCCAAGGTTCGCCCTCATACATGGTCAGCAGTGAAACTAGGGCATTGCTGACGAGGTTCGTATGGGTAAGCATCACACCTTTGGGGAGACCTGTTGTGCCACCGGTATAAAAGATACCTGCAACATCATCTCCGCCCCGTCCTGAATCTGGCACTGGATCAGCCGTTTCAAGGATGGCCTCGTGATGAAGCAAATTGTTGGGACTGTCACCCTCGCCCACAAAAATCACATGCCGGATAGTAGCGCTGGCAGTGAGATGGGGGATCATTGCTAAGTGAGCATCGTCAACGATGAGAATCTGCGCACCCGCATCTTCTACCATGTAGACTAATTCTGACGGTGCAAGCCGAATATTGAGGGGAACGATAATGCCGCCTGCCCAGAGTACCGCATAAAAGTATTCCAGATAGCGATCGCTGTTAAATGCTAGAATCGCAACTCGCCCGTCTGCTTCTAACCCAATTGCCTGCAATGCGCCCGCTAGTCTGGCGACTCGGTGTTCAAATTGCAACCACGTATTCCGACGTTGTCCATCAACGGTAGCAAGGCCATCACCATTGATGAGTGCCGCACGTTTGAGTCCCTGGGTAATAAACATCGACAAATTAACTCTCTTCAGAACTTGACAACGGATCAAAATAAGAATATATTGTCACAACATACCGGATGGTCGGTTTTTATTTTATTCATTATATATAGTTTTCACAAATTTGCCATGTATACCAAGTCAAAAGCCACAATCAACACGATTCTGGAAGCTGCCAGAACGCAGTTTATAGAGAAAAACTACGCTGATGTCACGATACTAGACATTGCAACGCGGGCAGATGCCTCTAAAGGCGCGCTCTATCATCATTTTTCCAGCAAGGAAGACTTGTATTTGAAAATGATGCACCACTATTTGACAGAGATTCAGTCCGTCATAGAAGTGGTAGCCGAAAACAATACTGGGGCCTACCGTGATCGACTGTACCAATCAGTACTCGTGTTCTTGAAGTTACCACATGAGTTGCATTCAATCCTGAGTTTGGTACGTCGTGACATCAATATCTTCCGCGATCCGATGCGGAATGAATTGATACGTGCTTACCAGTCCGCTATCCCAGAGCAGGTCGAGGCGATTCTGCGCGACGGGCTGGTTAGTGGCGAAATCCAACCATTTGATGCACGGTTGCTGTCTTGGCAACTGGTAGCACTTGTTGAAGTTGCTTTGCAACCCTACAGCAGACGGGTCATGGGTGAGCCTGAAGCCGTGGCGGAATCTGTTATTCATCTCTTTCTGGATGGTAGTGCAACGCATCGGGCGTAGAAAGGACAAGGTGTACCAGAAAATTCTCTTGATGAGAGCCAACACGATTACAACTATTTTCAAAATAGGTTTAAGGGGAGTTTCAAATGACCATTAAATTTTTCACTCGTTACAATTTCATTCTAACCATCGTACTAATTTTCGTATTGCTGTCGGTAGGCGTTCGTGGTTCAACGGCGCAATCTACCGCACAGGCACCAACCGGTGAGCCTATTGTCATTGCTGTTGCCTCAGACCTCGGCAACGCCGATGTAAAAAGTTCGCTTAACGCAGCCACAATGGCGGTTGAAGAAATCAACGCCGCTGGTGGGGTGAAGGTCGGCAACACATACCGACCATTCAAAATAATCTCCACGGATACGCGGGACGGTAGTGCTGATGTTCCGGTAGATGATGCGCTGCAAGCAATGGAACGGCTGATTCTTGAGCAGAAACCAGCCGCGTTGGTGATTGGCAATCTCCGGTCTGAGGTTATGATTGCGTCGATGGATCTCATGACCAAGTACAAACTGCCTTCGATTCTTTCCATCGCTGCAACGCCTGCGATGCAGGCGAAAGTCCTCGCTGATTACAACAAATATAAATACATGTTCCGCGCTGGGTTGAACGGGTCGGGCGTGGGCATGTATCTGACACAAACAATGGGCACTCTCGGAAAGGACTTTGGGTTAAAACGTGCCTACATCGTTTATCAGGACGTGGCTTGGGCACAGGGTACGGCGGCTGGTCTGGAAAAGTGGTTTCAGGGCAATGGCTGGCAGGTCATTGGCAAGGATCCCTATCCCATTGGCGCGACAGACTTCACCCCTTCCCTGACCAATGCAATCTCTGGGCAAGCTGATGTCATCGTGCCGCTGTTCGACATGCCATCGTCCAGCGTTCTATTGAAACAGGCGAAAGCAATGCAAGCTCCGCCAGTCTTCGCCGGATTTATCAGCCCAGTGGCCGTAGCGGGGGCAACGGATACCTTCGGCAGCGATGTAGATGGTGCGATTAACCTGTCCTTCGAGATTGGTAATCTGCCGGTGAAAGCGGTTCCTGCCTCGGTTGATTTTTTCAAGAAGTACAGTGACAAATACGGAGCAGAGGCACTCGCCACGCTTGGCGGGCACGGGCCTGCGCCGTCCTACGACAGCGTTTACGTCCTCAAAGCCGCCATCGAGAGAGCGGGGTCGCTTGACGGCGATGCACTCGTGACAGCGCTTGAAGCGACCGATTTGGATGGTGCTATCGGGCATATCAAGTTTGGCAAGGATCATCAGGTGATCTTCGGTACGGATCCCAAAACAACGGCAATGGGCGCAGTGTTTCAATGGCAAGGTGGAAAGCGTGTTCCGGTCTTCCCGCCGTCTATTGCTGAAGGCAAGATCGTAATAAGTGGTCATTAATTAGCCATCCGCAATACCCGAAGCGTTTGTGAAATGCTTCGGGTATTCAACCCGCCTCGGAAGTCCGATACAAGGCTGCAACGGTTATGACGATATTAATTTATGGCTTGGTGAACAGCGTCATCCTGATTCTGACTGCGCTGGGCTTTAGCCTTACCTTTGGATTGAGCAAGGTCGCTAATTTCGCTCATGGTGGGCTATATCTCTTTGCGGGCTTTTCAGCGTGGCTGCTTGTCAATAAGCTGCATGTGCCCTACGGTGTTTCTATCATCGTAGCTATCGTATTGACGGGTCTTTTAGGTGCATTCATCTATCAGGTGATTTTACAGCGCGTTCGTGGTATCGAACTGGCAGAGATAATCTCCACATTTGCGCTAGGAATTGCCATTATTGAAACGTTTCGCTCGCTCGGATTTGTCACTGTGGATTACAGTCTCGCGCCTTTTGTCAGAGGCGGGACACGTATCTTTGGTGTGGCAATCGACTATCAGCGTCTCACCATCATCGGTGTTGGATTGCTGCTGGCGGTTTTGATGTGGGTTTTCACACATCATACCAAAATCGGCCTAGCCTTACGCGGTATAGCGCAAGATGAACATACGGCCTTGACGCTAGGCATCGAATCGGATTGGGCAGCGACAATTAGTGTGGCGCTCGGCGCTGCCCTGACAGCCGTCGCAGCGCTAACTATCCTGCCATTAGGTATCATTTCAATCGACCAAGGATACGAGGTCCTGCTGATCGCTATCGCAGTGGCGGTGTTGGGAGGACTTGAAAGTACGGTGGGGCTGCTGGTTAGCGGGTTGATTCTGGGGTATTCGCAAGTGATCGCTTCAACCGTGTTGGGAACCCAATGGCAGGCTGTAGTTTATCTGGTGGCAATTGTTGTGGTGCTTACACTCAGGCCATCGGGCCTGTTGGGTAGGTTCAAGGAGCTAGAGGAGCGTGTTTGAGTGAAAACAGCCCTTCGCAAAGAACGCCTAGATCGCGGCATCAAGGCGCGCTCGGACGACATCTTTGCCCTCGCGTCCTATCGTGAAATGCTGTATCTGCTCTTACCACGTACAGCACTAGTCGTCTGTTTATTGATCATCCCGCTGTTAAGAGACGTGATTGGCTTAAGTTGGTTGAACGTCATGTTGATCGCTTGCAACATTGCCCTGCTTACGCTGTCTTGGGATTTGCTGGCATCGGTCGGACTGGTCTCTCTGGGACAAGCAATGTTCTTCGGCATTGGCGGCTATATTGCTGGCTACCTCAATCACACATTCTCTGTATCGCCACTACTGACGATTCCGATAGGCACAATTCTCGGTGCTTTTATCTGTACAGGCATCCTCTACCCAGTGCTGAGATTACGCGGTATCTACTTCGCGCTCGTCACACTGACCCTTCCGTTGTTGTTCCAGCGTATTATTGAAGCTACCAAAATCTTCGGTGGTACCGAAGGACTAAGTGCGCTTGATCCACTAGGGGACATTACGATTGTCGTGTATATTGCTATCGTGGCAGTACTCATCACGTTGTTTGGATACAATCGTTTGATTGACAGCGATTACGGCATCG
>JBDTVG010000138.1:0-9342 GCA_040007395.1 Chloroflexota bacterium | reverse complement strand
CTACGATACAGTCAAAAAGAGACGTGGGAGTCATAAACTGGCTTGTGTCGCGGCTACTCACAAGTTATTGCACATCATTTGGGCCGTTGCCAAGAAAGGTGAAAAATTTGATCCTGATCATAGGTAGCACCAAGAGCAAAAATGAGGAGGCATGATGCAAGAAGTTCGTGTCTTTAAACAAATTTGGCTGATAGAGGGTACGGTTCAACTCGAAGTGATGCATTACCTAACTCAGGATAGACAGACCGCAAGTCTAACCCAGATCGTGCGGCCTGTGGCACAAGCCATTCAACACGAGGGTTGGAAATCAATCGAGGAGTTAGCTGAACTGCTGCACCCTGACCCCTTATCAGGACCAGAGATTGTCGAGCGTGGTTTGCTAGGTGGCTGGGCAGATATGGGCATTACCGATAGCACCGCTTGGGTCGAAGCCCAACGGCAAAATCAGCGCGGTGCTTGATCTCGGACTTACCCGCCATGTCTGGACAATCGGGATGGTTCATTTTGCTGCTATCTTTTTCTTGATACACTTTCTTGGTTCCAAAATGCCAATTTGGAGTAAACTATCTGTATCAACAAAAAGATAGGTATGCCTTATGTTTTTGGAGTATGGAGTCAGCAAACACGGGGAACTGGTTTACATCGATCAGGTGGCACGCGGCGCGACGGCTTTACAGTGTCCGTACTGTGGCGGGCTGCTCACGGCTAAAAAGGGTGAACAGGTTGCCTACCACTTTGCTCATACGGGCGAAACCTGCCGACAGGTAGACCGCAATCAGGAGACAATTGCACTGCCGTGCTATGACAACTTCAATTTGCATCTACCCGGTAAGGCGCTCAAAGCCCTCCGAGACTTTCACGACGATGAAGATGTAGCAGAGCGGCAGTTAGCGTATCTTGAAAACGAATTTGAGGTGCTTCGGTATAACGAGTGGGCTGGCAGGGGCGGAAATTGGGAATTAACCAAGAAAGGCAAAATTCCCTTTGGCGAGCTTTCCCTAATGCTCTTTAATCAGTTCCAAGAGCCGCTGATTGTACAGAAACACGACGAACTTGAAGCAGTAGCAGCTCAAGCCAAAGGAACCGTTGACTTTGCGACGTACTTAACCGATCTGCACTTATACCGAGCACAACTCAGGCGCATCCTTTCAGTTGACCTGTACTTTTTGAAAATCAACGACGGGGTACTGTACAAGGTCGGGGTCACTCATCGAGCTATACAACAGCGCATTGCTGAAATCCAAGCTGACCTTGCGCCTCATATTGGCCCAGCGCAAGTAGAAGTGATAGGTTTATGGCCCGGACGGGGCAATGTGGAGTTGTACTTCAAACATCGCTACAAGGCCAGCGGCAAACCGTTGGGCACACTGACCGAGTATTTCACCTTTGAAAATCCAAAAGCGGTGCTGCTCGACCTGCGCCGGATGAAGCCCAAGCAGTTCACTCCGCTGGAAACGGCAATCCTGGCGGGCACACCCTCGGATCTGGAACGGGCCATTGAAGCTGAAGACATCGAAGAGCGCCGTCGGGCTGGTATCCGATCCGGGATGCAACGGGCAGCGCGGCGGGGGACAACCATCGGGCGGCCTGCGGGCGTGATCGAAACCCCAGACATGATCCTGGCGAAGTATCCTGATGCCGCCGCTGCGATCCAGACGGGTCTCTCGCTGAGAGAAGCTGCCAGCCTCGCGGGAGTATCGGTGAATACGATTCGCAAGGTCAAAGCGGCGTTAATGAGTACGGATTGGCGGGAGCACTCATCAACCTTTGCGGTGGATGAATGATCAGGTTCTGTACGTTTAGAAGGCGGTGAAAATCCGCACCTGTGAAGCAAAAGAAGGGAACCTGCAATGACTGACAATGACCAGTTTGTTTGTGCTTATTTTCAATACAACGGGATGCGCTACCGGATCAAAGTTTTTGAAGACGGGGTGAAAGCGGAACGCCAAACACCGCGTGCCTACGGCGGCAATCTAACAATGCCGATTGAACGCAAGGCTGTTTTAATTGGCGATGAGATGTGGAGCTTGGAGGCAATTCCAGCGCTGTTAGACGACTATGAGCGTCTGTTATTGGTTGACTAGAGCTACCGCCCGACTTTTCGCTTACGCGAACCTCGATTGTAATTCGTTCTGGTAGGTTGTCAAAATTTTCTACACACCATCAAAAGTCGCCAAACAGCGCAATAGCCTATAACTCCATGGTGCAACTAGCCGGTGCGACCGTCACTAAGCCAAAAGAATGCAGGGGTGTGTCATTCCAATGAAAGTGTGGACCATTCAAACTTATCCGGCTTGGGAGCAATTCCAAAGTACAGGGGTCTTACTGGCCAATGTCGCCTTTATCGAGGCTTATTTCCTGAAAGCGTATCACTGGTTGGCGCAGCAGATGACTCTGCGTCTTGGTCCACCACCAGCTGGGGTCGATTTTCCGATCTGGGTTTGGTATCGCTACGATAACGCGGACAAACCCCGTCCCGATTTACGTCATGCTGGACTCTTGCCCCGCGGCACTCGAGGAGTCTTGTTGGAATGTGAATGTGTATCTCATAGCGTGCTACTATCGGATTTTCTGGCGTGGCACTATGTGCTAAACAACCAGTATCTACCCACCGATGAACGCGATGAACAAGTCTTTGAGGACCGTTGGCCTGCTGCATCCGCTCAAGATGGCGATTGTCAGCAGCAAAAAATCATGAGTTGGCAACGCATTTTCAACTTAGAGGGGTCAGATGCCGAGGAGGACTATGCCTTGCCGTCTCAATACAAAACTATTCAAGGAACCCTCTGGGAGCTTCGCCTCAGTCAAGTCAAAACAGCCAAGACCTTCATTGCTCGCTAGAGAAAACACCCTCACCACCAGCTATAGACAAAAGTGGCGTGTAGATAGGTACATGACCACTCACACGCCAGAACAAGGTGCAGCCTCCACACCCGTCGCTTTTGCAGTAAGTTTGGCACTGTGCTGACACACCGCATCATGCTGCTATAGGTAGCATCGGCCAGTGGCTAACTGGCCGATCTAGGTGCCCGGTGGCGGGCACCGTATCCCCTGAGCGCACAGCGCCAGGGGCGAGCCTTTAGCTCGCTACGTTGGGGCGGTGGCAAACTCAGCCACTTGCCAGCCACTGCCCGCCCCAACGTATACGACGGCTACGCCGTCGTTTGGTCGCCTGCCAGGGCGACCAAGCAAAGCGGTCACACCTGCCGAGTCATCGAGGAAACAAAATGCGATCCCCACTCTGGATGCTTTCTGACCATTGGAGTTGATGAGCAGCTATTTACCATCCGTACTATACACCCTCCTAACAACCCATCGATGACCCCTTTCAAAAGATAGAAACGGGGAGCAATTCGGGTTATAATTACGACTAACTGATATTAGTTGTAATCAAAAACAAGGTTAAAAGATGACCGAAATCATCATCGACCCGCGTGGCGATCTAAGCCAGATCGACTTGGCAATCCAGTTTTGGCTAAACGCTAAACAAGGTAAGAGTCACAGCGATAAAACCTTGACCGCCTATCGGGACACAATCGCCTCATTCCGGGCTGCCCTGCAAGGCGTTGGGCAGGACTTGTATAGCAATCCGGCAGGCGTGGCACTCACCGCGCAAGCGTGGGCCGCTCACAGCCTGATCGGACGTGAAGTATCGCCAGCCACCTATAACCAGCGCCTAGCGTGTGTTAGCAGCTTCTATGTCTACGCCAAAAAGCAGGGTATGTATGAGAGCGAAAACCCGATAGGTCGCGTCGAGCGGCGCAAGGTGCAAGCCTACGCCGGGGCAAGGCCGCTTGAGAGCGACGATCTGAGCCAGCATCTAAAGACAATCCCGCGTGACGATCTGATGGGCCAGCGGGATTATGCGCTGCTGTCGATTGCCCTCACCACCGGGCGGCGCATATCCGAGTTGGCAGCGCTGCACTGGCGCGACATTCAATTGACCGATAACGGTACGCGGGCCATTGTCACATGGCGACGGGCCAAGGGCGGCAAGGTTATGACTGATAAACTCACCCTTGAGGTAACCCGCGCCTTGCTGGTATACCTCAAAGCGGCCTACCCTGTCCAGTTTGGTAACCTGCCAACTAACGCGCCGATCTGGCTTAGTACGTCACACCGCAACGCTGGGCAGGCGCTGGGCATCCAGACGATTAGCGACATTTGTCAGCGGCGACTGGGCACCAGCAAGGTACACGCCTTGCGTCATACTTTTGCTCATGCGATGGAACAAGCCGGGGCAAAGGTGAGCGAAATACAGGCGCGGCTAGGCCATGAATCGCTGGCAACCACTGGGCGCTATCTTGCGTCTCTCAGCAGTGCTGACAATTCCCACGCTGAAGCGGTGGCGGGTATGTTCGGCATCGATTGACCCGGCAAACTCTACACAATTGGTACATTATCGCAGTGCCCCGGACAGGGGTGTTTTGCTTTACCGCTAGTTTCTGAATTTATGAAGGTGGGATCGGCGGTTTTGTTCGGCTCCTATGCGTTCAGTCAACCACTGGTTGACACTCTCTGCATGTGCAGAAAATTCAGCGTACAAATTCACCGATCATTCTGCTGCCTGTCGAGATGTTGAGTGCCTTTCAATGGGGAGTTGACAAGGCGTAGAACGGGTGTATTATTACTTACGAATACATACGCATTCTACAGAAAGGGCAATTTATGCTGATGGCTAAGCAGCGTGCTACCATAGCGCAACGGGCAAACGAGCTTTACTCGCTCATTGCTGATCTTGGGCCGGGTTGGCATACACGCGGCGATATGGCTCGTTTTATGGGCAAGGCAAGACTTAGTCCCTTTGACGTTGCTGCATTAGAGGCCTTAGCAGAAAGCGGGCGCGTTATGGCTGAGCAACATGAAATTGACGCGCCGATCCCGGTTCGCTGGGAATACAAAATCAAAGAGGGGTAAATTGCAAAATTTGCCAGAATCAAAACGGGGCAACTTATCAGGGCGGCCCCGTTCACTCTCATTCAACCGATTAAGTTTTCAAAGAGGTTCTTATATTCTACCATGACTGAACAATCAAACAACACACCAACCGAATCACCTAGCTCCGGCAAATCCTGCCGGGGCGTTTTGCTATCAATGAGAGATCAGCACGACGATGACTAGTGTTAGCAGCGCAACGGCGATCCCGAATACGAGTGCAACCCCGACCAGCACAGCGGCATTTAACCGTTTGCCGTTGAAGGTATATTGCTGCATTTGCCCGCGTAGTTCGGCGGCCTGTTCGCTTAACTCTGTGAGGCGCTCCTGCAACCCCGATTTCTCATGGAGGGTAGTATCCAACCGCAAGCGCAGATCGTCGCGTTCCTGCACCACGATTTCATATTGCGCTCGGAGCGCTTGCAAGCGCTCGTTAACCGCTTCACGGGATACTAGCTCAACTGACTCGCTGCCTGTCATCCCTCGGAGCGGCGGCAGGTTGCGCCAATTTTCCGATCTGGCGCTTTGGAGTGCCAACGTGATTTCTTTGCCGCTGGCGTTGTGCGCTTTCATCTCAGCGATCAGCGCCAGAATACGGCTATCGGTATCGTCAAAGGTTCGGCGTGCGCCATTTTGCCCCGCCCCGGATGAGGACAGAAATTCAGCGTATTCCTGCCCTGCCCAGCGGCGCAAAGTAACGGGCGATATGTCGAGTAGTTTAGCGAGTTCGGTAGGCTTCATAAAGCCAGTGTACAACACGAATTTTGAAAGCGCTCTAAGTTCATTCCTAAGCGCTCAAAGCGATAGTGAGCGCTCAAAGCGCTCTAAGTGGCAAACAAATGGTAAACAAGTGACAATAAAGTGCCATGAGTTGGCACTACAGGAGAATAAGACAATGGCAAAGAAAAAAGCACCTATCGGCGTGTATCCGCTAGCATCTTTTGATCTAGGCAACGCTGGCGCGAAAATCAAAACCGCCGATTTTGAAACAGAGTTTCGCAGTATCGCCGGACGGCTGTCAAAAAGTAAGACGTTCGGTGAGGTTAAATCACTGCTGGCTTTCCAGTTTGAAGGGGATGCGCTGGTTTTCGGGGATGATACCCGCGATCTGATCGACGGTGAGCCGATAGCCTATACCGATATGACCCGCTATACCGACGGCTTCTATCGCAAGCTATTTGCAGCGGCCCTATGGCGCTCATTTAGTCATCTGGCAACCGACGGGGTTGTGTACCCTACTATCGTATGTTCGATCCCTGTCTCCGAGTATGCCGACGGCAAATCAGAGGACGTTAAAAAGAATATTGGCGGCCTGTATGTCATGGACAATCTGGCTGGCGACATTACCCTACACGTCAAAATTGAGCCGGGCAACCTTGTGATCATCCCAGAGGGGGCAGGGGCCTACTTTCAAGCGCTCTACGCCCCTGATTCAGGACTGGCGAGCCGTGAGGTTGCGATCCTTGACATCGGTTTCTACACAACCGATCTGGTTATCTTCAATAAGGGTAACTATGTCACCGGCAGCGCGAAAAGCGTGCGGCATGGGGTACAGCAAGTTGCCAGCGATGTACACCGCTATCTACGCACCAAGTATAAGTATGAGGGCGATCTGTGGGCAGTCGATAGCGCCCTAGAAGCCGGGTGCATTGAGATCGGTACACACTGCCGGGGCTTTGCCGAACAGCGCGATAGTGCCTATGCTGACTTGCTCGACGACCTGCTAGCGTTCTATCGCTCCAACAAGGGCGCACGGACACCCGGCGCGATTGTTATCAGTGGCGGCGGCGCGACGGGTACTTACAAGTTCCTGCCGGACGCACTCAAAGACGAGGGCTGGCGTGTGTCCAGCAATCCCCGCCGTGCCAATGCCGACGGCGCTTTTGAGTTCCTGCAAAAACGTGAAACGGGCAAGGTCAAGGCAGGTAAATAAGATGGCAGATACCCGGCGTATTCCCTTTGTGCTGAACCTAGATGATCCGATTGACGCGGCGATCTGGCAGGCCCTTGAGCCGCTACTCACCCGACACCGCGCCAGCGCGTTCATACGGGGCGCGGTAGCCCATGCGCTGGGCGTTGGCGGGCTTATGCCTGCCCTTGTACCGTTGGGCTTGCCAGCGGGCGAAATACGGGCAAAACGTCCCACGTTGCTGGCAACCGTCGATCAGGATATGCCAGAGGCCGAAAACAACGGCGACGATCTAGAAGCGGCGGCGGGCAATTTTATGAGCATGTTCGGATGATTATCTACAGGTTAGGGAAGTTAAAAAGACTACCTAACTCTGATTACTTCTAATTGACCTTAGTCATAATAAGACGGGCAAAACCCTGACAATTGGCAACAAGAAATGAAAGAAATAAACGTGAGGGAATGACCAATGGCAGTACAAGATCGGCTGTACACGGCGAAAGATTTACTAGATTTGCCCCATGACGATAACCGCTACGAGTTATTCAAAGGAATGCTGATCGAAATGTCACCAACTGGCGCAACGCACGGCTTGATCACGGCTAAACTAACCGCCCTCATTGCCGTGTTTGTCTATCTACATGATCTGGGGCAGGTATATGGTGCTGAGACGGGCTTTATCCTGTCACAGCAGCCAGATACGGTACAGGCTCCCGACGTGGCATTTACGGCAAAAGGGCGACTGCCCAAAGTAACAGATAGCTACCCAACTGTCGCGCCAGATCTGGTCGTTGAAGTCGCTTCACCTGGCAATACCAAGATCGAGATGCAGCAAAAGGTCGAGGCTTACTTTCAGGCGGGAGTCCGGTTGATATGGATTGTCTATCCGAACTCGCGCACGGTGTACGTCTATCGTGGGGCACTTGACGTGGCAATCCTGGGCGGTCTGGACGGCATATTGACGGGCGACGATGTATTGCCAGACTTTTCGGCGAAGCTGAGTGAGATTTTTTCGGTACTGGACTAACCATGATGGAAGGGAACAGAATGAGAACCACAGACGAGATTCAGGCACAGATTGCGCCTCTGAAAAACCTCTCTTTTGATGAGCATAATATGGATGACCAAAACCGAGCAGGGATGCGAGCCGGGTTCAAAACAGCGCTAAAGCTAACCAATGACGGCAAGACACCTATCGAAATACTTGAGTACACGCGCCGGGATGAGAAAACGCACAATACTTACGGCGATAGCTATGCTAGCACTTGGCAAGCAGGCTATATATGCGCCTTGTATTGGGCTGCCGAGCAGTACGATTTGGATCGGGATGGCAAGCTGATCCGTCGGCCGGGAAACGTTTCCGAGGACTGAACCGGTAACATTTGGCAAGAAGTAAGTGCAGCGGTGCAATAACGATACCAAAGGAAACGAAAGTTACTACAAAAAGTAACCGATAAAAAGAGGCTTTCGTTACTCACACAAGCCCAGAGCACTGCCGGGACAATTTTCGGCAAGGTTGTCAATCTTAAACCCAGATAACGGCAACCTAATTTACCATACAAATTTACAGATAATTCGTCTGCTGACTTTTCCTATGAATTGTCAGATAATTTGCTCTATCAGTTGACAACCATCAACTGATAAATTGGAAACTATACAGCCCGGACGCAATAGGAATACAATGCAAACTACAGGGTACAAACGTGCCCCTTACGGACATAAATTTAGTGGAGGTATGATCTTCCAAGTGGAACACGTTCCAACCTGAACGTTACAAACGGTGATTAGAGGTAGATAATGTGTATAAATATACACTCTAAAACGTATCCATTGAACTCTTAAAATGGGGGTGTATATTAATTGTGATTGACCCAAGTGACAAGTGACCAAGAATAGGGGTGGTTAGTGGTAAATGCAACGCGCCGGCTGAGTAACACAGGCTTTTATCCGTAAAGATTTACTGCTAATTACTTAGCGATTTACGATATTCGCAGGGATGCTAACATCTATGCCGACATAGATGCCGTTGAACTTAGTCGTAGACCCATTCAAAAAAGCCCTTGATAATTATGTCAGGGCATTGGGGCTAGGATTAACCGGTCAATATTGGCGGGATAATATTGGCAACTATACCAAACTGAATTTCAGTACTACAGTACGATGATACGTTATGGTTTAACCCTAAAGATAAGGTTTATCCTTGTGCTAGACCCATAAGCGTCTAGCCTCTACACTGTAGAGGAGGGCGTTTCCAATTCAACTGTCCTATGACAATCGTCCAAGGACGGATTCCCGGTTAGGTTCATAAGCTTCCGGCATGTACACTGTAGGAGTTGTTCAATGGATGAGTAGCGAAATGGCTAGCGATGTTAGGCAATGACAAAGCCCTACCTTACTAGTAAACTTTTGCTGGTAAACAATCGTTCTATACAAATACGCTCTAGGGCATTTTTGCATATCCCCCCGAAAAGGTTCAAATCAAGAATTATTCTGCATCA
>JBDTVG010000137.1:0-6607 GCA_040007395.1 Chloroflexota bacterium | reverse complement strand
CGCATCACAACAGCCAAAATCAAGCCGCCGATGACTAAGGCAGGCCACACAGCGTTGGTCTGCGGGTAACGCGAGACAAACGCAATACCGCAGATCCAGCCGAGGGTCATGACGACGAGGGTCATTACGAGTTACTCCCAGCGTGCCAAATGGTTTGCGTCTTAGTATCCAGCAAAAGTGGTTTATTTGAAAATGACTTTGTAGCTTACGGGTTGCGCCGATAAGCGAGAGGCTAGATTGATTATCTAACTCGACCCCAATACCAAACCCTTCAACAGTCAAACTGTGCGGTTGAGGCCGCAAAACTGCATTACCCTCGAATTGGAAGCTCAATCGCTACCACGTAGGCCCGTTCTTCCCTTCACTATTATCCTTGCGTACCATCATTCGGTAATCACCGAACAAGCGGTGTAGCATCTGGTTGATACGTGTTGACTCCTGCTGCCAAAAATCCTCAATTCCCATGGCGACGAGTGCTTCGAAAGTTTGCTGCCGCACCTTGATGGTGCTTTCCGATTCTACGCGCTGTAACATGGTATTTAGATTGATCCTTTGGGTTTTGAGGCGCTCCGTAGCCGTGACAATTTGTTCAGCGTATATATGTTGAATCGCAGGATCGGCACTGACTTGTCCTCGAATAAGATTGGCGATCTGCTGTTCAGTACGGACAATCGTGTTCTTAAGCTCGGCGATTTGCTCATGCGGTGTTCTATCGCTACTTTGGGTAATGAGATCGGGCGTACCTGCTGCTAGGATTTGTCTCAAGACGGCATCTACATAATCCTGCAACCGGGTGTCACTGAGATGGCGATTTTGCGAACAGTTGATGCGTTTACCGTTTGAGCGACGAGAATTGCAGACCCAACTCAGGTAATTTTTATTACGCACCCCAGCCAGACTCCATTTGCACTCATTGCAAGCGAGCAAGCCAGTATAACGATAAGTGGCTTCTGGACTGGCCCGCCCTTTTAACGAACTTTGTCTACGGCGGAGTTCAGCCTTTACTTGCTCGGCTAGTTCCGCCTTATAGACTGGCTCGTGGTTGTTATAATAGATGTCAATACCCTCTGGGTGTGGTGCCTCCGGATCGAAAATCCAAGCCCCCGTAATTTTCCTGCCTGAATGTGCGTGGAATCGGGTGGCATGATGCCTTGCTGTATGCCCCCAAAAAACCGGGTTGTTCACGACACGCCACAATGTGCGATTGCCGTACAATTTGTAGCCGAACCGCTTGGTAAGCTCCCCTTCAATATCATTCCACGAGATGCCATCCAACAGCAGAATGGCTACATCTTGCCACATGGGAAGTAACGTTTTGTCCAATTCAAGATGGTCAGGTTTGCCACGACTATCTCTTATGAGTGTATGCGACATGACGGGCTTACCCTGTGCTATTAGTCCCCGTTGAACATTAGCCCGCTTACTGATCTTCGAGCTTTCGACGAAGGCCCGGATTGGCTGTGTCACTTGAAATCCACCGATACTCGTCATAGCGATCTGATTGTGTTCGTTGAGTTCCATTCGATCTTGATATAGGTAGACGGTTGCCCCTATATCAATCGTCTTGGCGATAACATAAGGCAGCAAGGCAATATTCCGCGCCAAGCGATCCATAGATCGGGCAACCAACACATCAAAGGGTCTCGGAACGGTATCCCATAGTTCGATCAGGCGGCGTTAGCCTTGTATATCCTCGGCGGCATCATGAATGTCGATGTAGTTGCGGCTTTGCCCAGCAACTTCAAGGACTTCCGTAACCACCCAGCCCTTTTCATCACAGTACTTTTGAGCATCTTGCCGTTGCGAGGGTAGACTTTCCTTGTCACTCGCTGCTTGATCAGCGCTGCTAACTGCACACCAGATAATGGCTCGTTGGATCATGGTTCACTCCTTTGTATGGATGCAAACTACCTTTTGACAGCTTCAATTCCTATAATTTCGGCGTGACCTTGATCGGTCTCTCGAACCATGAGTCGGTTAGGCCCGAACAGGCGACGTAACATCTGGTTGATCGTCGCGGCATCTTGTTGCCAAAACCCGTCCAAACCCAATTTGAGCAAGTCTTTGAACGTTTGCTTACGTATTTTCACTGTGCGGTCTGGTTCAAGCTGTCGTTCGAGGTGAGCAAGCTCTATGCGGAGTGTTTTTAGTTGCTGAGTAGCGTCAGCAATTTGAGTCGTGTAGAGATGTTGAATTGCGCCATCGGCAGTAGATTCCAAGCGAATGAGATTGCTGATGGAGCGTTCTAAATTCGCAGCATCACGGTTTAGTGTACTGAGCTTGATGGTCTGGCTGGTCTGGGAGTTTGGCAGGATTAGGCTAGTATCAGTGGTAGATAGCATCTCACGGAGGAGCGCATCGATATACAACTTCACGGTATTGTCATGCACTTGCCGCCGCTGGGAACAGTTTGTCTTAGCTTGCAAGCGTACTTTACGCGATTGACAAGCCCAACCAATGGAAACCGTCCCTGAACGCTTCTTATTGATATGCACAGCGAGTGACCATCCACATTCGGCACACGCCAAAAGTCCGGTAAAACGATATTTTGAGTGTCGTTCGGCCCGCATTGGCAACGCGTTATGGCGGCGGACTAATTCAGCTTTGACCAGTTCAGCTAATTCCCCATCGTACACAGCAGAATGGGTGTTATAGAAGAGTTCAATGCCGTCCGGCGGCAACACAGCAGGGTCGAAAACCCAAGGGCCAGTGAGTCGGACAGTAGCTCGTGAAGATGGCTCATGTCCAAAGCCCAGACCTGTATGTCCCCAGAAGAGAGGGTTGTGAAGAATGCGCCAAAATCTGCGCTTACTATATACAAAGTGTGGTTGAATTGCTGAGCCAATTCTGTTTCTAGGGACTTCCAAGGAACCCCTTCCAGCAGTAGCACGGCGAGATCTAACCACAAGCGATGTTTGCTATCATCAAGTACCAAGCGGTAGGGTCGCCCCCTTTCATCGCGCTCCAAGAGATGCGACATGGGTGGCCTCCCTTGACCAATAAGTCCTCGTTTTACTCCGGCACGTTTGGCTTTTTTCGATCCCTCCATCCAAGCTCGGATTGGCTGTGTTATCTGATAACCGCCGAGGCTGATCAGTTCCAAGTAGTTATATTCGTTGATTTGCACACCATCGTGGTACAGATAAATGCTGGCACCAATCTCGATAGTCTGAGCGATGATGTAGGCTAGCAAAGCATTGTGGCGTGCCAATCGATCCATCGTGCGGGCAATCAGCACATCGAAGGATCGAGGCTGGCTTTTCCACAAAGTGATTAACCGCTGATAGGCTTGTATATCCTCGGCGGCATCATGGATGTCAATGTAGTTGCGGCTTTGTCCGGCAACTTCCAACACCTCAACCGTTGCCCATCCTTGCTTTTCACACCAGTCCTGCCCCGCCTGTCGCTGTGATGGCAAACTCTCTTTATCACTTGTTGCCTGTTCGGGGCTGCTGACCGCACACCAGATAACCGCCCGTAGACCCATTCTGATCACTCTCCCTCTTGTTAGATTATGTTTATTAATATATAATATACATGTAACAAACTATTATACCATACTGCTTCCACTTCCTCAACCATGTCTCCCAACGACGAGAGGTTCTACGACAAAGCGAGGTTTATCGATGACCAATTCAACATCTAGCAGTGTTACAGCAAGCACCGCCCAAGATAATGAGCACATTCAAGATGAGGAGATGCCAGAGGGCGATATACAGCGGATTAACCCGACGCGAATTCCACTAACTTTGGAACAGCTAAAAGCGGGGTTGTCGCCTGAGATACGTGAACAGTTAGGGAGTGTTCTTGACGTAGAAGGTTTTTGCCGCGAGTTTCAGCCAATTCTTCGAGAGGCGCAACTCAAGAACAGTCAAGAGTCCACTGAAAACGCCGCGTAGATAGATATAGCGCGTGGAGAGAGCGACTAAATGAAAAGCTCAGAATTTCTCTGAGCTTTCTAGCCAAAAAGGTTCAATCTAAATGTCAATTCAACAGCCCAAAGAGTCAGTCGGAGTCTCACAAGAATTGGCTCTAGCAGTCGAAGCTACATGAGGTCTTCCTACTGCCAAATGGGAAAAGGTCGTCTCCAAAGTAGTGTCCGACATTCGCCTAGAGCATAGTGAACCACAGGTTGCAGATTATCACCGTCAAAGCCTATCCGAGTATCCGCAATGGTTTACCAATGGTTTGTTTGCCCTGCTTGGTTTCATCGCATTAGGTGCTTTGTTCGTAAGCGCTGGAAAGCAGCTTGCCGCCGCCGATATTGTGTTCGAGGATTTGCTCAGTGTTACTGATCGCCTAAGTCCATTTTGGGTGAGCGCAAGCCTGATTATCCTGCTCATGGTCGGTGAGGTTGGATCACTGGTATTTATGACCGCTGCCGCTACCGTCAGGAGTAACAAACTGGCAACTCGCATCTTTCGTGGACTGGGTTTCTATTGTGCAGCGATTGCACTGGGGCAAATGTTACCATTACCGCTGCTCACCCAACGCACGATGCTTTAGCTTACCAGTGGTTTCTCACCCTCTTTTTACCATTGCTGGTACTGGGTGTCGGCTACTTCGGCGAACACCTGCTACTAAGTAATTTCAAACACCGTATAGAGACGCACAAGCAGTACACCACTGACTTGTCTGAATGGAAGTCCCTACAAGCCAATCCGACTTCTCATCTGGATTACAAAAACCGCCTGTTCCGAGGCGTGCTTGATGAAATTCGCACGGTTCAGCCCGCCGCGCAGAAAGCAGAATTCGATTTGAGAGTGATGAAAGACCACGACTATTGCAAGTGGCTGTTCGTCCGCGAATGGAACCGCCATACATTAGAGTTGGGGTCAGACTTCGACATTAGCCCAAACCCTCAGATACCCGCAGGGCGCTCGGTGGAAGCGGGACACCCAGAGAACTAAGAACTGCGATTGAAGAGCTATCTCAGGCGGTAAAATTTATTCAGCCTGTCCCATCCGCAGATTTCACGATTGAGGGTCAAGATGCAGCGGTATTGGAGCAACGCCGAACCAACGAATTGCTCCAAAAAATACTAGAAAAGGAACTGACAGCCAACGCGACCCACGTCACAGAGAATTATGTCAATGAGACGATTTCTGAGCCTCTTGTCACTGTTGTCACTACTAGTGACAGATTAGTGACAAAGGTTGATAGGGCGGTAAAAATGCTCAAAGACAATCCATCGTGGAAAGATCTACCAACCCGTGAATTGGAAAACTTGACCGATATTGATCGTAATACATGGTCAAAAGCAAAAGGGCGAAGCTAACTTCACAACCTGCAACGACTCCTTTTATGCTGTTTTTATTTGTCCGACAAACAAAAGGCACTACCGAATTTGCTTGATACTAACCGCTAGCACCAAGTAGGGTATTTAATGAACCAGCAGAATAGAGAGGGATACAGTTGACAGCAGAAAACGATCCTTTCGTGTCAATCACCATCACTTGTGGACGTGTAGCTAGCACACAAGTGATAGACAAGATATTGGAACTGCGAGGGAAAGAGGAAACTTTTGTGCAGTCGGTATATTCGGGGCACAAAGTCAACATGGTCATTGGGCTACGAAGTTCCCAGTTCGACCAAATACGGGACTGGCTAGATCGCAATAATACGAATTACTTTCGCGCCTAGCCAACACGACTAAGCAACATCTATGCACCCAACCCACAAATCAGAACGGCCCGAAAGGGCCGTTTTGCTGCGTCCATCATGATGGACAAGTCGGCGCTCCCGTTTGGAAGCGCCTTTATATCGCAGTGAACGTGGCGCGACGGTTAGTTCGGCTGCACCGACGCGACTGCCGTTTGCGCCGTGACGACAATTGGCTTGGTGGGCGTAGCCGTGAATTGCGCAACGTAGGTTTGCGTCGGCGGTAAGGCGGTCTGGGTCGGCGGAATGGGCGTGATCGTCGGCACGGATGGCACAAGCATCTGCGTGTAGAGGTCGGTCAGTGCCGCAATCAATTGATCATTGGTGAGTGGAATGGGTGTTGGGTATTTGGCATCTCGCGAAATATTCGATCTGCTTATTCTTATGGTCAGATTGCGATAACGCAGTACGGCTAAATATATCGATCCTTGTGCATCAACTGCGGCCTCATCGCCGAGATCAACGCTTTGGGGATGATCCATATAGCTTTTATATACAGCAAGCGCATACAAAGCACCTTGTGCATCGGCTCCAATATATACAATTCCATCAAACTGAGCGCCATCTGTGTTGATTAAGGCGAAGCGAAGTGGTACATCGATATCTTGTAAATTAGGGATAAGCGAAAATGGACCCGCTTTCGCAGGAAAGTGACTAAAATAGCTTCTAACGTTGTCAACAAGATAGCTATAGTAGGGTCCAGAGGGCGTAATCGTAGGGCCAGCGCTAAACGTTGGCGTTGGTCTGGGGCCAGATTGTGTCTCAGTTGGCGCTGGTGCTGCATTAGAGAAATTCGTAATTGCCAAGCTAAAGCAAAGTACCAGCGATATATAGACGAGTTGCTTATGGAATGTTTTCAAGGAAATACCTTTCAATTGTTAATTGCATATACATACCCTGATTGCTAGTTAAGATTAAGACAAGCCAGCGCCAACAGTGAGGCCAT
>JBDTVG010000136.1:0-85230 GCA_040007395.1 Chloroflexota bacterium | reverse complement strand
TTGAGCGAGGCCGAAACCCAGCGGTTATTTACCTTAATCCGCAACCTAAAAGCAACTGGCATCGCCATTATCTACATTTCGCATCGTATGGATGAGATTTTCAGTATCGCTGATCGAATCACTGTACTACGCGATGGCAGCACTGTTGTATCTCGACCTGCCAATGAAATTACTCGCGCCGAATTGATTCGCTACATGGTAGGACGCGATATTAACGAAGCCTTTGAGCGCACCCCCGCTGATCAAGGTGACGTAGTGCTTGAGGTACGCAACCTGAGCTTGAAGCATTCGGGGGTGCGCGAACTAAGCAATATCTCTTTCAAAGTACACAAAGGTGAAGTTTTGGGACTGGCAGGTTTGATGGGCGCTGGTCGAACTGAAACCTTGGAATCTATTTTCGGGGTGTATCCCACTACGCAACGCAGCGGAGAATTGTTTATCGAGGGAAAGCCTGTCGTTTTCAAGTCTCCAGAAGACGCACTCAACGCCAAAGTGGGTTTTGTCACGGAAGATCGCAAGGGTCAAAGTTTGGTATTGGGGCTATCGGTCCGAACCAACGCGACTCTGGCTGCACTCAAACGCTTTACACGGCTATTCGGTCGGCTCAATAAATCTAGCGAGAAGCGCGCTGTAGACGATCAAGTAAGCAGCCTGAATATCCGCACGCCTAGCACCGAAACAATGGTTGCCAAACTGAGCGGCGGCAATCAACAAAAGGTCGTTCTGGCAAAACTGCTGCTCATCAAGCCAGTAGTACTGCTGCTGGACGAACCGACACGTGGGATTGACGTAGGGGCTAAATCTCAGATTTACCAACTCGTTGGGCAACTGGCACAACAAGGCACAGCATTCATCATGGCTTCCTCGGAAATGCCTGAACTCATGGCAGTTTGTGATCGGATCTTGGTTCTGTGCGAAGGGCGCTTGACTGGCGAGTTTACACGTCAAGAAGCGACACAGGAAAAGCTCTTGGACGCTGCTACTAGGTTCACGGAGTCTGGGTCATAGAGACACACCAACTCATCACTTAGAAATTACGGAGATTAACTTTCTTTTATGTCAATGACGACCCCCGATCAACTTACTACGGGTAGCGAGACACGCCGTCAGCGAGTCGCTATTGTCAACTTTCTATTTCGTTTTCAGAGCTTTTTCGGGCTATTTGCTATTTTCGTGTTGGCGGTCGTTTTTTCACCAATTCGTAACAACGCCAACATCTTCCTGCGACCCAATAACCTAATCAATGTTCTGTTATTTGCGTCCGAAACAGGCATCCTAGCGATTGGGATGACGTTGGTCATTCTGGTGGGTGGTATTGATCTTTCGGTGGGATCGATTATGGCGCTGATTGGCGTTGCCTCGGCTGACCTGATCCTGAACACACGCACCATCCCACTCCCAATTCTGGGCGATCTGTTCGTAGGTCGGCTACCTGTTATTATCGTCTACCCCTTGATGCTGCTCATGGGATTGTTCATCGGCTGGGTCAATGGCTGGGTATCAGAGCGATTCAAAATACCGTCGTTCATTACGACGTTAGCAATGTTGAGCATTGCGCGTGGGTTGGCGCATGTGTGGAGTCAGGATAATGCGTACCAACTGGCCTATGGCCCCGATCTAGCTGATCCACTGTATAAAGCACTCGCCAGCCCTATCGGTTCAACGGGTATCCCTGCACCAGTTGTGATCATGTTGGTTTGTGGGTTTATCGTCGGTTGGCTGCTGAATAACACACTGTTTGGACGGCATATTTATGCTGTTGGTGGGAACCCGACTGCTGCCCGTCTATCGGGTATCAACGTTAGCCGACTAAGAGTAATTCTGTTTATGCTGTGCGGCATGTTCGCTGCATTAGCCGCCATGATCCACACTGCACGCTTGAATCAGGGCAGCCCGAACGAGTCGCAGGGCTATGAACTCAACGCCATTGCGGCAGTCGTCATCGGCGGGACGAGTCTAGCTGGTGGTAAAGGCACAATTGTGGGCAGTATCAGTGGCGCAATTATCCTGCAAATCCTCGACAACATCTTGGGATTGAATAATGTAGACAGCAATGTGCAACTGGTAGTTAAAGGCATTCTGGTACTAACCGTCGTTGCATTGCAACAACTTCGACCTGATGAAACCGAGTCATGAGCGTAAAGTCTCTCAGTCGGAAAGGGGGTGGTGTACATTCCGGCAGGCTTAATTTAACGAATTAGACCCAAGCATGAGAAGATTTCAAAAGGAGTTTTTTAGTTCATGAACACTAAGTTTATACGAACCTCTCTATCTGCACTGGCTCTGGTACCGATGGTGCTTTTGTTGGCACACTCATCGACAGCGCAGGTGTATGCCCAGAGTGGCACTCCTGCTGCAACGAGCGAAGCCGCCGCTACAGGGTGGAAAACCTATACCGACAATATGGTCAGTGGCAAGATCATTCAGCCTGCCCGTGCCAGTGCGGTAGCTCCCGGCTGCCCAGTGCCGCCCACCAAAGACAAATACGTCATTGGCATGGCACAAACTAATAAAGCGGAACCTTGGCGTACCGCGATGAATGATCAGTTGGAAGCTGCCGTCAAGGATTATCCGATGTTTAGCCTAGTCATCACTGACGCAGGCGCGGATAATGCCAAGCAAGTTGCCAACGTCGAAAACTTCCTGACACAAGGTGTGGATGTTCTGCTCGTTTCCCCCAACGAGGCCGCACCGCTTACCGAAGTTATTAGCAAAGCTTATAAGTCGTGCATTCCAGTAGTCCTGCTGGATCGTAATATCCTCAATCAGGATTACACCATGTTCATAGGCGCGAATAACGTTGCCATCGGTCAGGCAGCGGGGCAATATACCGCCCAGTGGTGCAAGGACAACAAACTGTCACCTTGCAATATTGCTGAACTGCGTGGGCTGGAAGGCTCCCCGCCCGCCAAAGATCGCGGCGACGGTTTCCGTCTAGGTATCGCTGATAATCCTGACGCAAAGATTATTGCTAGCCAAAGCGCCAACTGGCTGCGTGAAAAGGCCGTGCCGATTGCCACGACGATGTTACAAGCTAATGACAAAGTGGATGTCATGTACGGTCACAACGACCCGATGGGCGAAGCAGCTTATATCGCAGCACAGTCAGCCGGCCGCGATTTGAGCAAGATTTTGTTCGTCGGAATCGATGGACTGCCTACGCCTGATGGTGGCATTATGTCCGTCCTCCAGAAGCGGTTGGGCCTCTCCGTCGTCTATCCAACTGGGGCGCGTCAAGCGATTGACTGGATCAAGCGGATCGTGGTCGATCATATTACGCCGCCAGTCTGGGTTGAACTGCCGTTTGAGACGATCTCTCCTGACTCGGCACAAGCTGTCTGCGATAAATACGGCTGTCCACAAGCGAAAGCGGCGGTTGCAACCGCTACCAAGTAATCTCGATCCGGTAAGGACACACTAAGCGTGTGTCCTACAGGCGCAAAGTTAACTATGAGCCGCCACCCAAGCTAGATGCGGCAAGGGGCGGCTCATCATGGAAGAGGCCATTTTAAAAAGAGTGAACGCCTCAAACCGCAGGCGCTAGGTGCCTCAACAGACGGTGAATGGCTGCTAGGTAAATTATGCTTTCACTATGGTCGGTAAAGAATTCATAGTCTTTACTGAGACAACGATAAGCACCGAGCTAGGCAAACGACCGCTCCACCACCCAGCGCCAGGGGATGACTTCAAAGCCTTTGACCCGTCGCCCACAAATGCCGACCCCAGAAGCGCTCCCAAAGTACATCCAGCCGACGATACAATGGGTCATTCGATCAACATTGGTCACGACATAGACTTTGTTTTTTTATCCTCAACAAATGTGAATAATTCGTCTAATTCGCACACTTCAGGCACGGTAACTGGAAGGGGGGTGCATTCGGTAGGAGATTGGTATAGGCGGTGACCAATTCATCACAGTATGATGCTCAACGCCGAGAATACATGCAATCCGTCGTAAATTGATGCCGTCGATGTAATGCTGGATCGCGCTTTGGCGAATTGCCATGCTATAGCCGTGCCATGTCGGAATAGGGGTATACCCGCCGCTCACAGTCTCGACACCGGTAACCTTGACTGCCAGATTCATTCAAACCAGCTTTGAGTTGACCGTCTTGAGCTTCGCCATAGCGACGAGTTTTTATCTCCTTATTTTACCCCTGTCCCGTTATTCACCACTCCTATTACACCGTTGAGAGTTGTCTTTTAGGGCTACGATTCGGATTTCGCAGTCCCGACTCTGGTGCGGATAGTCTTGATCAGGTTGCGGAGCCGGATTTGCGATTGGCTAACGATGCCAATCACTAACGCTACCAGCACAACGAGCGCCCAGTTTGCCAAAGGATCAACGTCCTCGATAAGATAGATCAAGGGGAAGTTACTGGAATCGGTATCGGAGTAAACATAAATTGACTGATAGATAATCCAAGTGAGGCTAAGGGCAAGCACGACGCCAGCGCTGGTAAGGATTACGCGCAGCAAAGGCCGCTGCGAGAGTCCACCCAATGCGAAGCCCGTGATAAAGATCAATGCCCCCAGCGGGATCAAGGTACTGGTCGGCGGAATATCGTAGAACAGCACATGAAAGTTGGCGAATGCCCAACCAACAATCGCCGCGCCCGCTAGCATCGCGACAATAGCTCGTGAGGTTGCCGACAAAATCTTGAGCCGCTCCGAAACAATCCGCGCTACGAACACGCCAAAACCAATCTGCACACCAAAAAAAATCCCTTGTGCCAGCGCATTAAAGATCCGCCGTGTATTAAGAAAATCGGGAGCATTGAAGGTGAGGTAGATAAACAGGCCAAGCGCTAATCCGCAGCCTAAAGCCGACGCAACATACTCCGACAGAAGATTCAGCGGACGTTCAGTCAGTTGTTGAAAGCCAATACGTAGCAGGACGCGAGTATACAGCCACCGATGGACATCGGGCGGCAGTGAACGGGTTGCCAGCCAAACTCTTGTCAATGCTCGTAGCACGCGATTACGATCTGGCAGAGCGATGATCCGTTGGAGAGCACTGTCGCTATGTGTCTTGATAATCACGTCCAGCGCTGGTTCTGCCAACGAGGACGATCCGCTGGCTAATTCCGCGATCAGGCTGTCGAAAGGGCTATTGTATTTTTTCCACTCGTCAAGGAATGGCCCAGACCAGCCGACGAGCAGGGACAACGCCTCCGCGCTGACATTTGGCATATCCGAGCGCGTCAGCACGATCAACCGTTCCAACACATCTGGCGGTAATGACCCGTGTGGCGCAAGCGTTTTGGTCAGCGCCAGCAGGCGCAGAATCAAGGGGGCGGCAATCGTGGCATCGGCACGCAGCAGCAGAGTCCAGCACACTTCGGCTTGCAGCGGTTCCGATAGGCCGCGCCACCAGTGATCAAAGTTCGCCATGTGCTGATAATACAGCGCGCCATAAAGCAACATTTGGCAGGCACGCGGCGTAAATGGTTCGCAGTCTGCTACGTTCGAGGCTACCAAGACAAATTCGGTCCGGGTGAACGGATACCGTGCTTCCTGCGCTTCCGTGAGATTCCAGACTTTGAGCGCCTCTGTCAGCATATTGAGGGCATCGGCACTCTGGCTAAAAGGGTATTCATCTTCTGCATAAACGTCGCTATACGGGATCGTGACTTGCACGGGCAGGGTCACGCCCAGCAAATTGACTATCTGGCGCACGGGTTCTACCGCACTTTCAGGTCGTTGCTGGGGATCATCAGCAGTCATCTGCCGCAGGATCTCGGCTATCCCACTGGGCAATGCGGGGTTATGCTGTGCTGGATCTTCAATGGTTTTGCCTGTATGCTTCTGAGAATAGGCCAGCGAGAGCAGCCCTCCAAGGGGTAGCTTGCCTGTCAGCATCTCAAAGAGCATCACCCCTAGACTGAACATATCGGATTGCGGCGTACCAATTCTGCCGCTAATCTGCTCCGAGGACGCATACGGAATCGTGCCGGCGGGTTGAGAGAGTTCCATCGTCGAGGTGAATTTTAGCTGGCGAGCTAGCCCAAAATCCCCCATATAGGGGTTTCCTTGGCTGTCGAGCAGCACATTCCCTGGTTTGATGTCGCGGTGAACAATCGCGTTCGAGTGGATAAAGTCGAGAGTCGACGCAATGGGCAGCGCAATGTGGGCAAACTCAGAAGGTGTAAGCGGCCCATTCCGCACCAGTTTCACCAGCGATCCGCCGACCATATATGGCATGACCAGAAAGCGTAGTGTGGAAAGCACGCCGAAATCGTACAGGGGTACGATATGCGGGTGCTTGAGCAGCGAAACGAGATGCGCCTCACGTGAAAACTGTAGACTGGATGTTGCTTCCGAGGTGTTACTTCGTATCAGCTTAATAGCAACAACGCGATTCTTTTCTTTATCCCATGCCGACCAGACATCGCCCTCCCCCCCATGCCCGATCTGCTCGAGAAATTCATAACTGCCCAACACCGATCCGGCGCGGAAGCTGTCGAAAAGAACGGGCTGTTCAGAATTCATCATCGTAATTATGACCGCAGGCTCGTAAGGCGTGATCTCAACGGGGTACTACACACCGTTGCAGTCCTTTCGGTAAGGCAGCGGGACAGTTGGTCAGGTGCGCTGTTATCGGGCTGATAACGACAAATGCACTACGCCAAAATGCACTGCCAACGATTTGAAGCCCTATGCAGTCTGGCGTGGCTGGACTCGACCCGCCCACCAGATTAGCATTGAGATCGATGCAGCCACCGGCAGCGAGTACGCCTTTGAAGCCGGTGGGCTGCCATGCTAGTGGTTTGTTGCACAGCGGCTCACTGCACAGCAGCAGTCGTTGGAGCGATACCGCATTCGTTCCATCGTTGATGAGGCGGAACGTAGTGGCGCTGTAGGTCATCGTCAGGCTGTCCATCGGCAGCACTTCATCGAAGGAAAAGACACAGCGGCCTGCACTTACGTCGCATGTCTGTGCGTCCAATGAACCTATTACTACCCTAAACCTATCAATGGTTGGGCTGGCTTGCCAGAAATGGGTCGCGTTTGGGCTATCCGACTGCCATTTCAGTAGCTTGTGGCAAAACTCTGGAATCGGTGCAGGCTGGCTCGCCGCCGCGTCGGCAACCAGTTGGACACATTCACCGGGCAGCAGCAGCGGACTGTCCCATAACCTTGCCTCGAAGCTGACAGGCAAGTTGCTACTATTGCCACTCGTTTTGCTGGGGGTACTGGGGCTAGAGTCACTTTGATCGCTGTCACGTACAAAGATCAACAGGCCAATATCTAACGGACTTTCGCCTGTGTTGATTAAGGTCAGATTGCCCGGTTCGTAAACCAGCGTCCCTTGATTGGGCAGCAGCGCGTCAATATTGCGATCTGGATTGCTGGTCATGCTAGCGATACGATTGGGACTGCCGCCCGTCAGGAACATCACGGTAAGCATGATACTCAACCTGTAGCGCAAATGCCCCACAATTCCTCCCCCCGATTGGTTGCCGAGATTAACACCGATTAGGTTGACCAGCCTTCACATCGACCTGAGTACCATTCACAAACAGTATCACAGTATTAGCACCCTCCTGAGCGGGTGTTATAAAGTTTGACACGCCCGGTATGGCAAGTCCGCCGCCTGACAGACTGCTTCCCGACATGCTCCATGTATAAACCACGAGAAATACGTTCGGGTTATAGATCTGCCACTCCCGCACTTTCTCAGGGTAGTGAGAGCACAGTGCTGTTAAGACCAAAGATTGTGGCACAGGTGTACTGGTTGCCGTCGGCACAGGTGTATCTGTCGGGGTATTCTGTGGCACCATGGTGTTTGCGGGTATGGGCGTATCTGTCGGCGTGACAGGCGTGTCCGTCGGGATAGGTGTATCGGTTGGCTCAGGCGTATCTGTCGGCGTGACAGGCGTATCCGTCGGAATAGGTGTATTGGTTGGCTCAGGCGTATGCGTTGGTTCGGGTGTATGAGTCTCGGTCGGTGTATTGGTTGCCGTTGGCGGAAGCGGCGTGTTCGTTGGTGGGACAGGTGTATTGGTTGCCGTCGGCGGGATAGGCGTGAAAGTCGGCGTATTAGTATAGGTGGGTGTCGGAGTCGGTGTCGTTGACTGCGCCGCAATCGGTGTTGGTGTCTCGGCAGGGCCACCGGGAGTATTGGTAATAGTCGGTGTGCCGGGTGTACCGGGGCTGCTGGTACGTGTGGGCGTAGGCGACGTAGTGAGAAGCGCCGCCAACAGCGTATTTGTTGGTAGAGCCGTTGATGTGGTGCTGGTGCTTATACTTGTCCCTATGCTGATGCTGGTGAGTGTCCCTACGCTGGTGTCTGTAGGCGGAGGTTGCGTACTGCCATTAGCACTCCCCGGTACGGCTGGCGGCAGCGCCGCACCGCCTTGACCTGCCGTTATCTGAAGAGCCTGTACTGAGTAACTGCCAGCGACAGTGCCTCTGACCCGCACCCACTGTCGAGGTTGTAGGTTTCTCCAGCTATTAATGTTATCGACCGTGATTATCTGCCCATAAATGGTGATCGAGGGAATCAGCGGGTTAATCGATTCAATCGGCCCTTCCATCGTGACTGGCCCCTGATAGGTATCGGCAGTTTTGTCAACGGCATTTACCAGACCTGCCATTGAATTAAGCGAATTGTCAAGTGCCACCGGAGCCGCATCAGAAGGTACACCGTTAGCATTCAGACCGCTTGGGCCAGCCATCGGAATATGGAGTCCTTCGCCAGCCATCAGTCTTTTCTTGACTCCATTGGACGTTGCGCTGACATGCCCCTGTAAAACTTGCGTCTCCATTTGACCGTTCGGGGCAGCACGCAGCATCACTGTCGAAGCGGCAGTGATCTCCACGCCGTTGATCGTGAACTTGACTGTCGTGTGGGCGGGCGCACGTACTAACAGTGAATCTTGCGGAATTTGCTTGCAGCTTAGTTTGCCCAGTTCCGTCGAAAAATAGAAGGCATCGGAGCGGCTGACATCCGGCTTTAGTGAGGTATCGCCGAACAGGATAAAGGTTACGTTTTGACCGGGATTCGTATCGGGCAGGTTGGCTTGCACCTTCAACACCGCCATACCCCATGTCCCAGTGTCAACATTAAGCGGGGTTGTACGAATATTGGCAATTAAGCGAATGGGCAGAATATCGCCGCCCTGCGAAAAACGATTTTTGATACGGTCAACGCCCGGTTGCAAATCGGAATTGACAATGGTGTAACCGTAACACGCCTGATTACGCCCCGTGGCGCTGCATTGTGCTTCAGTAACTTTTAGAGAGCGCGTCAGCACAGTAGTACATACGGCTTTCAAGTCTGGGGTTGGGGTGACCTGATCCGGGGCAGCAGCACCAGTCGGAAAGACTACCCCAGTGGAAAACAGCAACAACAAGACACCGCCGACTATGACGAGCAGCAGTAATTTATAATAGCGGTTTTGAGACAATGATCTGTCCCTCATCTCACATCAACGGTGCAATTGCTGACTGTTGTAATGCTTACCTCAGTACTCCCGCCAATAGAGCGGAGTAAGCTATCGCTTAGTGAAGGTTCCTTCCCACGAGAGAAAAGAAGGTGGGTAAGACCTATATCAGATTTACCAGACACCACAATTATATTGATAATACAACCCTATCGAAACAATATAGGCTGTTTTTAGTCTTCGCGCAACTGACTGCAAGGTAGTTGCAAGGTGATAATGGTCTGCTGGTGTAGTTTTATATCAAACAGACGATTTCCCTACGGTTAGCATGGTACAATATTTTACCAGTATCGTAGACAGGGTGAAGGCATCAAAATTTACCTCATCCCTATCCCTCTCAGTGAATTGAGTGGGACTTTCAGGTCGCCCTGACATCTCTTACGATTCATAGATGGGTGAATCTGAATAAGGTAATAAGGGCTGCATAGTACTGGAGAGTGGTGGTTATGAATCTTACAGTAAACGAATCAGATAGTGTAATTGTTCCCGTTGAACAAGACCGCAGTTCCATACCATTGGCTGCTTATCTCGTGGCAGTGGTGATCTTGCTGGTTTTCATCGGCGGTGCGTTTCTCGCCGTCACCGCTAGTAGCGCTCCCAATGGTAACTATGTGGGGCATACCCAACCCGTCACGAGTGTGACGTTTTCGCCGGATGGCAAGTTTGTATTGACGGGCAGTTATGACAAAACTGCCCGATTGTGGGATGCCGACACAGCACAGGAGATCCGCCAGTTCGTTGGGCAAGCGGGTTATATAACGAGTGTAGCGTTTTCGCCGGATGGCAAGTTCGTATTGACCGGCGGTTCGGATAATATGGCGCGGCTGTGGGATACCCAGACAGGTCAGCAAATCCGCCAGTTTATTGGGCATAACGATGTAGTGAATGCCGTTGCGTTTTCGCCGGATGGCAAACTGATCCTCACAGGCAGTGACGATCACACAGCATGGTTATGGGATGTCGCGACGGGTCAGCAGATCCACCACATGACCGGACACAAGGATGACATCTATGGGGTCGCCTTCTTGCCAGATGGCAAATCATTTATCACAGGCAGCGGCGATAATACCTCGCGGTTATGGGATACCCAGACAGGTCATCTGCTGGGTGAATTTGTCGGGCACACTAAAGGAGTCATGAGCGTTGCTATTTCGCCGGATGGCAAATGGCTGCTGACGGGCAGTTGGGACGAAACAGCGCGATTGTGGGATATACAGACTCAAACCGAACTCCGCAGTTTTGCCCATCCCAGCACAGTAACTAGTGTTGCAATCTCACCCAACGGCAAATTCGGGTTGACGGGCGACGACGAGAAATTGGCGCATTTGTGGGATCTCAAGTCGGGGATAGAAGTGAACCGCCTCGTAGGTCACACTTCCAGCGTACTCAGCGTGGCTTTTTCGCCAACGGATACGAGTGTGCTAACGGGTAGCTTCGACCGAACAGCGCGGCGGTGGCAGTCCGGTCTCGCTAAGTAACAAACCGAAGCATAGTGAGAAAAACCTCGACCCAGATGGTGCGTGCTTGGGCAACACAAAGTCGATGACAAAGCGAATGAGAGCACGGCTATTCCAGAATTGCGCTTATTGGATGTGTCAGGTGGTATTCTGACGATTGATGCCCTCGGTTGTCAGAAAGCCATCGCTCACACCACTTGTGATGAAAAAGCCGATTGCATCCTGCAAGAGAAGGAACATCAGCGCATTTGTCCCAAGCTATTCAAGATTGGGTTGCCTATACCGACCAGCATCGTTCAACCACCGTTGACCAGACTGATCATGAAAGCATGAATACGGTGTATGGACGCATTGAAATTCGGCGGTGTTGGGCAATTGCTGACTGTGTCTTCAATCGACCCATGGCAACGGATACCGGACAACATACAGGAAGCATCGTTGGGTAAAGCTGATTTGGACTAGGTCGTTTCGCCATCGACCTTGTGATCGAAACGCCGTTGCCGATAAAGTCGGATGATGCCGGGCTAATCAGCCCAACCTTCATGATAGCGAATGGAGTCGAACGAACGACACTATTCCCCGCAGAGTAGATGCCGCACGCAGCTTGGTAGGTTTTGATGCAAGCGCCCTGCCAGACCGCCACTACAACGTGGAGTTACAGTCGGCGTGCGGTATAATTAGGATATTGTATGTACTGTTATGTTGTGAGATTTAACAAAGGCGTATAAAGGCCAATGCACGACCTGAGACGTACCTTACTCGACTATGATCCTGAACTGCTCCGCGTGATCGCTAACCGCTGGGATGTCGATCTCAACCTGCGTGATCCGAAAGAAGCGGGCGAGACCCTCGCCCAAACGATGCTTGCTCCCAACAAAGTAACCGATATATGGGATCGCTTGACTGATGAGCAGCGCGGCGCATTACAAACGCTGCTTGGCGCAGGTGGACGGATGCCCCGCGCCGTCTTTACGCGATTGTTCGGTGAGATCCGCCCGATGGGACCGGGCAAGATGGAGCGCGAAAAGCCCTATCTCACCCCAGCGAGTCTGGCGGAAGCGTTGTACTATCGCGGGTTGATTGCGGTGACTTTTGGCGAAGGGCTAAAAGGCAGCCAAGCGTGGATCTATGTTCCTACCGACCTCGCGCCGCTAATGCCTATCCATAAGACTGGCTACAAGCTCGACGCTCCACCGCAGTCTGTCAGCGCAATGAACGCCTTACCACAGCCGAACAATATCCGTCCCTCGGATACCGCGCTGGTGGACGATATGGCAACGCTGCTGGCTTACCTGTACATCTATGACATCCCCCTTGAAGAGACAAATCTACCTGTTGCCGTGCAAAAAGCGCTCAAGCCGCATTTGCTAGGATCGAACAGTGCGGCACGGCTGGCACTGCTGGTCGCGCTCGCTAGCGGATTAGGTGTCGCGGCAGTTACGCAAGATCAGGGGCTTTTCAAACCAGTAGCCGGTACTGCACGGCGTTGGTTGGATATGTCGCGTGCTACACAAGTGCGTTCGTTGGCGGAAGTGTGGCGTGAGAGTCTTATCTACAATGAATTGTGGTATACCCCCGGACTCAAGCCAGAACACGCCAACTGGCAAAACGATCCCCTGTTAGCACGGCAAACCGTGCTCACCTTTTTGGAGATGGTTCCTGCTGATGCATGGTGGCAGGTCGAGACGTTTATCAATGCGGTAAAAGAGGATGAACCTGATTTCCAGCGTCCCGCCGGGGACTACGATAGCTGGTATATCCGTGATGCACAGAGTGGACAGTATTTGCGTGGGTTCGACAGTTGGGACAAGGTAGACGGCGCTGTACTGCGCTTCATTCTAACCGGGCTGATGCATGGGCTTGGATTGGTAGATACCGCTGAAAATGGCGCATTTTGCCGACTGACTGCTTATGGCCGCGCCTTTACCGATATGATCGACTGGCCCGAAGGCACTCCCGACACAACTCCCTTTACCATTCAGGACGATGGCTTGTGCGAAGTACCGCGCGCCATTAGTCGTTATGATCGGTTCCAATTGGCGCGTTTCTCCGAATGGATCAAAGCCGGCGACCCGTACCAGTATCGGCTCTCGACGATGGGCTTGGCACAAGCTGCCCAACAGAATATTCAGGCGGACAAGATCCTCACGTTTCTCAAACGTAGCACGAACGATCAGGTTCCCGAAACGGTCTTCACGTTGATCGAGACATGGGGTCAGGCCAGTGCCGGAGTCGCTATGATAGAACAGATGATGGTGCTACGCTTGCCCAGTGCCGAACTGCTCGAGACGATTCAGGCCACACCAGCCTTGCGACGCTATCTCGGCGCAACACTTGGCCCTACTGCGGTAGCGGTTCGCACGGGACAATGGCAAGATCTCGCGGCGGCGCTTGAAGCGAACGGGGTACTTGTTGAAGTCGAGATCCCCAATAACGCCACCGATAACGCTTAATTAAATCAAAATATCAATCAAATCCCTAATGAATCTAACCATTCCCGGCAGATCGCTTGACCCACAGTTTGAATCCCTATGGCGACGCTTCGAGCGATTAGACTATACCGTCGATTCGCTGGATAGCAGATCGATGCGGTTGCGGCGTTGGCTAACACCTGTCAATGTATCGTTTATCATTCCCATTGAAGATCCTGCTGTGTACGAATATCTTGCAGAAGCACAGAGACCATTAATCCCGCATATGGTATACACGCCTCAGCCTGCCGACAAACTCCATATCACTTTGTACCAGATTGGCTACCTGCGCCAATTGCCCTTTCGGCTGCCGGGTACATGGTCCCACAACGAGTTGAAGCGTATGGCAGACGTGGCGGGCGAGTCCTTGCGAATGATGCGCCCTTTCAGGGTACAGATCGGCCCGGTCAATGCCTTTCCTAATGTGGCGATTGCTGAGGTGCGTGATGAAGGCCGCCTGCGACTACTGCATAGCATCGTGGCGCGGGCTACCCCGCCGCTATCGATTCAGCTTAATTACCCGCTTATTCCACACATCACCCTTGGGTTCTTTGGCAAGCTGCCTGCCGCGCCAATTCGCAATGCGTTGCGCCCGCTGCGTAAACTCCCTCGTATCCTGTTCAACGTTGAACAGGTTGAACTGACATTGTACTACCGCAAGGTTGGCCCCTACGATCCATCGCAAGCACTACAACATAGCGCCGAAGAAATCTTATATTCCCTACCACTTGGTGAGGGAACATAAGCGTGGACACCTTCAGGTTGGAACCGTGATGCAGGATCAGGACGCTCCTTCTGTCCGTCGATCCGATACAAATAACGGCTACCGGGGCGACTTGTTCAATCACCCCATAAAAACACTCTTGTCCAGTATGCTCCAAAGTAACAAAACGATTTTGGGGTTCGAGCAAATGCAATTCGATAGAAGTCGCTTGGGGCGACCAAACACAAAATTGCGTTTGGTCATTTCCGAGATAGATACTACCGGGCACCAAATGATGGATCAATTCATAGCCCTTTACTGACTAGAAACAGTGCAGCTAAAGGAGGCAGGGTAAGCGCAAGCGAATAAGGTTGACCATGGTGAAGTATCGATTCGGCTTCGATTGCTCCCCCATTTCCTACATTGCTACCCCAATAGGCAACGGAGTCAGAGTTGAGTGCTTCGATCCACCTACCCGGATATGGCACGCCAATGCGGTAATTATACTGGGGCAAAGGGGTGAAGTTGAATAGGGCTACTACAGTCTCGTTGGTTGATTGTCCCCGACGTATAAAACTGAAAACACTGTTGCTATTGTCGGTACAATCAATCCAATCAAACCCATCACGCTGCGAATCTAACTCATATAGCGCGGCATGTTGACGATAAAAATGATTCAAATCCTTGACCCAGTTGCTGATTCCCCGATGATTGGGGTAATTCAACTCATCCCACGCAAGACTATCCGCATAATTCCACTCACGCCGCTGCCCTAGCTCTGCGCCCATAAACAGCAATTTTTTGCCCGGTTGACTGTACATCCATGCCAACAATAGCCGTAGATTAGCAAATTTTTGCCAGTCATCTCTAGGCATTTTGTTAACAAGAGAACTTTTGCCATACACAACCTCATCGTGTGACAGGGGGAGAACATAATTTTCTGACCAAGCATACAAGGTTCGGAAAGTTAGCTCATTTTGATGATAGCTACGATGGACTGGATCATGTGCCATGTAATTTAGCGTGTCATGCATCCAACCCATATCCCACTTCATGCCAAAACCCAATCCACCCAGATATAACGGACGTGAAACCATGGGCCAAGAGGTTGACTCTTCAGCAATGGTCTGTACATCTGGATAATTTGCGTAGACTGCTTCATTGAATTTACGGAGAAAATGCACCGCTTCAAGGTCTTCCTTACCGCCATACTGATTGGGTATCCACTCGCCATCACGCCGCGAATAGTCAAGATAAAGCATTGAAGCAACCGCATCAACCCGTAAGCCATCCACATGATACTTATCCAACCAGAAGAGTGCGTTACTCAACAAGAAGCTGCACACTTCGAGCCGCCCATAATTAAATATGAAGGTTTTCCAATCAGGATGAAATCCTTGGCGGGGATCAGCATGTTCATACAAATGTGTGCCATCAAAATAGCCCAATCCGTGTTCATCGGTTGGGAAATGCGATGGAACCCAATCGAGGATTACCCCGATATTTTGTTGATGAAGTGCATCAATTAACATCATCAGTTCACTTGGAGTGCCAAAACGCGAGGTCGGAGCATAGTATCCTGTGATCTGGTAGCCCCACGATGGCGAATAAGGATGCTCCATCAAAGGCATAAATTCAACGTGAGTAAACCCCATTTCTATCAGGTACTGTGGCAATACCTCGGCAAGTTCAAGATAAGTGAGTGGGCGATTATCTTCTTCGCGAACACATCGCCACGAAGCGAGGTGCATTTCATAAATAGAAATCGGTGACTGGAGGGAATTTCGTTCGCGGCGGGTTTTCATCCACTCTTCGTCATGCCATACGTAATCTAAATTTGTGATTACAGAAGCCGTTTGTGGGGGTTGTTCGGCTGCAAACGCAAAGGGATCGGCTTTTTCGACCTGATAACCATCATAGTGCGACTCTATGAAATACTTATAAGTATCCCCTGCCTGTAAATTGGGAATGAAACATTCCCAATTTCCTGAACTTCCACACGATTGCATGGGATTTAGACTGCGATTCCAATCGTTGAAATTGCCAACCACACTAACATATTTCGCGGAAGGTGCCCAAACAGCGAAATAGGTACCATCCACATTATCCCGCTTGATTCTGTGTGCACCTAACTTTTCGTACAGGCGCAGATGCGTTCCTTCATTGAATAGATGCAGGTCATTTTCAGTCAGCAAGCTTACATTATTTTGTGTCTTGTCTGTTACATTCACGTTTTCACCTCCCCAAATTGTTGAATAATGGCTTGGATAGGCACTCTGAGCCATCCCGGACGATTATTCAACTCGTACCCTACTTCGTAGATCGCTTTTTCCAATAAGAATATGCGCAACAGCATATCCATTTCATCAGTGTTGCTGGACAGAATGCCTGTGGGTTCCATAACCTCTATATACGCTTTTAGGAAGGCAACAGAAGTCCAGATCTGCCAAAACTTTGCCCAAGGTTCGAGTATCGGAAAATCCTCTTCCCGTGCAATGGACTGAACTCCATATCCCGGTAATGCACCATATGCGGCATAGTGGAAAGAACGCAGCATACCAGCGACATCGCGCAGCGGTGAACGCTTCATGCGGCGTTCACTGAGGATACGCCCCGGCTCGCCCTCAAAGTCAATGATTGTAAAATCGCCATCGCAGTACAATACTTGTCCAAGATGATAGTCGCCATGAACACGTATTCGCATCCCCGGAAATTTCTTGTCGGGGATGACCATAAAAGCATTCAGAATATTGCTCTCTTGGCTGAGAGTCTGATCAATCACAGAAGCAAGATCGCCGGATGCAGTACGTCTCTTAGTGCGAAGCTGCTCAAATACGCGGTTCGTCAGGTTCCGCATAGATTGGTAGAGAGAACGTTGATAAAGTTTGGAGTATGGTTCCGGTTTAAAATCTTCATTTATGGTATCGGAAGCAAGCGCAATATGCATTTCAGCGGTGCGCTGCCCCAGTTTGCGAGCGCCCGCCAGATATTCTCCAAGAAGTTCTTCCGCCGTTTTTGGTATATCCTGCTGCATTAATTCGATGAAACTGCCTGTTGGCACCGCTGGCAGGTTAGTCGGCCCACCACTGGACTTTACAAGTGCGTCCTCAAGATAACGTGCTAACCAACTTAGGGTGTAGCGCCAAGCATCCCCTTGATTCACGGTGTAAAGTTGTAGTACCCCCAGTGCCATGGCTTCGCCTTTATCGGGCTTATATTCCAAACTGCCCAACAGCGGCGGCACGTTAACTGTTTTTCCGTTGAAGAAACGTAAAATCTCAAGTTCAGGGTTTATCCCTTCAGCAACTTTTCGAACCAGTTTGAAGATCATACTTTCATCGTATCGAATCGAAGTGTTACTCTGTTCGTAACCTAGAACAGTTGGCTGTTGTACGATGTCTTCATCCCAGACTTCTGCTAGGCCGGGCGTCACGCTCGGAACTAGTGTTCCTCGACTACCTTTCACCTTGCGATTTTTATGAATTAACCGTATAAAGGCACTACATACAGACGGTTCCCCGACTGCATCGAAGAGTACCCCACTAATAGAATGACCATCAGACTCAACAACCAAATCACTAATAATCGCATTGGGCTGCCGCTGACGAAGCTGTGCAATCTGCTCACCTGTTGCGAAGCACACTGGCAGCATGTAGATTTCATCGTCATCAGCCCGATAACTCACCGTCATCAGCATTAAATAGGCATCTGTGTTTGGGACAGCAATGGTGTCAGCAATCTTAATGACACGTATTTCCTTCGCCTTGCTCTGGAACCAGCGTCGTTCGCGTAGGTAGCCGGGTAAAACTGCCTCTAGTTGCGCTTGTCCGGCTTGGCTCAGGATATTTGACCATGTGCCAGTTACATTCAGGACAGGATGGGTAACGTCCTTCGGCGTTTCGGATGTGTCGGTGTGGTGCGCTGGTTGAAGTGAAAACCAATAGAAATTGTGTGGCCCAAACATGAAGAAATAGGGGCTATCACTAATAACTGGGAAGGCTTTTCCACTAAAAAGTTCGACTGGAGTAGCGTCCTTGAACTTTCCGAGATCGAGGTCAACATATTGGACAAAGCGTGAGAAGTTGCAAACAACAAGGATTACTTGATCCTGATAACGCCGCACAAATGCAAAGATCGACGCATTTTCTGGATTGAGTATCTCCATACTTCCGCGCCCGAAGGCACTATAGCGTTTACGCAACGCAATCATGCGCTTCGTCCACCACAATAAAGAATGGGGATTGAGCTGCTGTGTTTCGACATTAATCGTTTCATAGTGATACTGCGGGTCAACAATAACAGGCAAAAATAATTTCTGAGGGTTTGCCCGCGAGAAGCCAGCATTACGATCAGAATTCCACTGCATTGGGGTGCGTACCCCGTTGCGATCTCCAAGATAAAAATTGTCACCCATGCCGAGTTCATCGCCGTAATAGATTACTGGCGTTCCCGGCAGCGAAAACAAAAGCGCGTTCAACAGTTCAATGCGTTTACGATCATTGCCTAGCAATGGGGCAAGCCGCCGCCGAATACCGAGGTTAATGCGTGCTTGGGTGTCGTTCGCATAGACACGGTACATGTAATCACGTTCTTCTTCTGTCACCATTTCGAGCGTGAGTTCGTCGTGATTACGCAAAAATATTGCCCACTGGCAGTTTTCAGAAATGTTGGGGGTCTGGTTCAGGATGTCTACGACTGGGTAGCGGTCTTCCATCCGAACCGACATGAATAAACGGGGCATAATCGGGAAATGGAATGCCATTTGACATTCATCCCCAGTCCCGAAATATTGTACTGCATCTTCAGGCCACTGGTTGGCTTCAGCCAACAGCACTTTATCGCCATATTTAGTATCAATATACGCTCGCAGTTGTTTCAAAAAAGCGTGTGTTTCGGGCAGGTTTTCGCAGTTTGTCCCCTCACGCTCGTACAGATAAGGCACAGCGTCGAGTCGTAAGCCGTCAACCCCCATATCGAGCCAAAACTCCATCGCATCGACGACTGCCTGCTGCACGGCTGGATTATCGTAATTCAAGTCGGGCTGATGCGCATAAAAGCGATGCCAGTAGTAAGCTTTCGCGACAGGGTCCCACGCCCAATTGGAGCTTTCAAAATCCTTAAAAATAAGGCGTGCTTCTTGATAGCGAGTGTTTGTATCACTCCATACGTAAAAATCGCGCTCGGAACTGCCCACAGGTGACTTTCGCGCCCGCTGAAACCAAGGATGTTGGTCTGAGGTATGGTTAACCACGAGTTCCGTCATTACTTTTAGCCCACGACGATGAGCTTCTTCCAAAAAGGTTTTGAAGTCATCCAGCGTTCCAACATCGGGGTGAACATCTAGATAGTCCGAGATGTCATAGCCATCATCACGCCCCGGCGATGGGTAAAAGGGCAGCAACCAGAGCAGCGTTACGCCGAGGTCTTGCAAATAATCAAGCTTTTCGGTGGCACCCCTGAAATCACCAATACCGTCGCCATTGCTATCGGCAAAGGAGCGAATACGAATTTCATAAAATATCGCATCCTTGAACCACAGCGCATCATTAGCGATGTTATGTTTCCCTGTCATTTTATAGTCTCTCTACTTTAAGAATGTGCGCCGGAGTGCCCATAGGATTCAAATACACGTAGTTATGTTCGCCCCAGTTGTAAACTTCCCCCGTCAGCAAATCACGAACATTGTAGCGGCTGCCCCAAGGTATACCGAGCTTATCCAGGGGAACACGAACAGTCGATGCCTGAGCTTGGAAAGGGTCTAAACTGACGGCAATCAACAGGATATTCGAGCGGTCTGGAGTCATCTTTCCATAGAAAATGATTTGGTCATTGTCAGACTCGAAAAATTGCACATTCCGCAGCACTTGCAGTGCTGGGTTTTCGCGCCGAATTTGATTGACGCGTGCAATCAAGTCATGCATACTCGGCTGAGTCAAATCTCGAACCTTTATTTCATACTTCTCTGAGTTCAGATACTCTTCTTTTCCCGGAGCAACAGCCACATTTTCGAAGAACTCAAAGCCACTATAAATACCGTAGGTTGGAGAAAGCGTCGCAGCCAAGAGCAACCGAATTTTGAAGGCAGACGGTCCACCATGCTGCAAATACTCAGTTAGGATATCTTGGGTGTTGGTGAAGAAATTTGGACGATAATACTCTGCCATATCCGTCTGGGTAAGTTCGGTCAGATACTCTTGCAACTCATCTTTGCTATTGCGCCATGTGAAATAAGAGTAGGATTGCGAAAATCCAATTTTTGCCAGCAATTTCATAATCGGTGGGCGTGAGAATGCCTCCGCTAGGAATATCACGTCAGGATTCTTTTTGTGTATTTCTTTGATCACCCATTCCCAGAAGACGAAAGGCTTAGTATGGGGATTGTCTACCCGGAAAATAGTTACCCCACATTCAACCCAGTGCAGCAAGACATTCTTTAGCGCCTCCCATAACCCTTCTTTATCGGATGTGTCAAAGTTGATGGGATAAATGTCTTCATACTTCTTAGGCGGATTTTCTGAATATTTAATGGTGCCATCAGGACGGTGATAAAACCAGTCGGGGTGTTGCTTCACCCAAGGGTGATCAGGGGAACAATTGATAGCGAAATCGAGCGCGATTTCGATACCCATTTTGTTTGCGGTTTTCACATAGCTCTTGAAATCATTCAGTGTTCCGAGTGATGGTTCAATGGCATCATGCCCGCCATTTTCATTACCAATCGCCCAAGGACTGCCAACATCACCGGGTTCCGCCACGAGCGAGTTGTTCTTGCCTTTACGAGCAGTATGTCCAATAGGATGAATCGGTGGCAGATAGATTACATCAAAACCCAGATCGCGCACGTAGTCAAGACGTTTTTCCGCCTCTTTGAAGGTGCCGCTACGATCCGCAGCGTCTGTTTGTGAACGAGGAAAGAGTTCATACCATGATCCAAATAAAGCTCGTTTCCGCTCTACATAGAGACGGTACTCGTCAGACACGACAGCATCCTCACGCGGTTGTAATTTTTCAGCCACCTGCTCAACATCGTGGCGAGAAACCATAGCGAGCGCTGTGTTAGCATCACTGCCCGGTTGAAGTGTTGCAAGTGCGCCGTCGAGAATAGCGCGGTCGTTTCCTTTGGCTCCAGCATGTATCTTTTCGATCAACATTAACCCTTCAGCAAGTTCGCTGGCAAGGTCAACTCGCCCAGCATTTACTTTGCGATCCAATTCACGCACCCACGTTGCGTATATATCGGTCCACGCCTCAATCGTGAAAGTAAAACAACCTATATCCGTTACTTTGAAATTGCCCTGCCAAAAGTCTAATCCCCGATTTACAAGCGTCATAGGGATTGTTTGCTTGTGAGTATCGCTGTCGCCCTGCCAGCATAGCTCAGCACGAATAATATCGGCGCTGTCTCGGAAAATAGTTGCTTCCACAAGACATTCTTCACCGACGGTGCGTTTTGCCGGATAACGCCCACAGGCTACAACAGGATTGACATTCTCGATAAAAATATGCCGCTCTTTAGTCATTATTACTCCTTATAGACATGAATAAGTAATATATAAAACACTAAAACATTAGGGGTGTAAGAATATTGTCTAAATTGACATCATATCAAATGGGATTGTAGACAGTTGGAGAGGTAAAATTTAGAAAGTGAAATGCATGATTTATTCAAATGAAAATAACACACTTGATGGTGCGTTGCAAATCGTTTCAATGAGAACAAGTTCAATGGGTTGGTTTCCTTCCCTCCATTTAACCTTATTTTGATGCGCTTGTCCTACGTCGCGCCGTCAAACGTTCTATCTATGCTTGGACGCTTTCCTAAATATCCTGCTCATCTTATGCAATTTGTTTGTCCATGTTTTCAAAGTATGTAAAGAAAGTTTAGAGGTAAGAGGTAGAATGGGGGGTAGATGGAGTGAAAGGTATGACCATGAAACGGCAAGCGTATTCAAGTGACTTGAGTGATGAAGAATGGCAACGGATTGAGCCACTAGTAGGGGTGCATACAGGGATAGAACGACCGGAGAAGTGGCATCGGCGCGAGGTATTGAATGCGATGTTGTATAGCCTGCGAACAGGCTGTCAATGGTGTTTGCGGGCGCATGACTTTCCACCTTATGGAACAGTCCTCTATCATTTTCGGCAATGGCGACGGGTGGGCTTGTGGGAACGCATTAACGGCGTAATACGAGAGCAAGTGTGTCTTCAGGCTGGACGCGAGGCCAGCCGAGTGCAGGGGTAGTCGATAGTCAACATGTCAAGACCGCTGAAAAGGTTTGCCTAGTTCGGTACACAACGTCGTCTGAGCGAAGATTATGGATTCCCGTCTGTCACGGAGGAGTGCTGGGCCTACCTCATCATCGTGCGCCTTATGCTACGCCGCTTGGCTCATCCCAAACTTTAATTGATGACTTGCTTTACACACTTTAAGGAAAGAGAGAAAAAATGATGAAAGTCGTGGTAACTGGGGGCAGTGGCAAAGCCGGACGCGCAGTCGTCAAGGATCTCATAGATCACAGCTATCAAGTCTTGAATGTCGATCTGCAACCGTCGCGGGAACCCCATACGCCGTTTATGAAAGCCGATCTAACCGATCTCGGTCAGGCGTTTGAAGTGCTGCATGGCGCGGATGCAGTAGTCCATCTGGCGGCGATTCCCGCGCCGGGGCTTCAACCAGACGAGATTACCTTCCGAACCAATATAAGCAGTACCTACAATGTCTTTACTGCCGCCGCTAAACTAAATCTTAAGCGGGTCGTGTGGGCTTCCAGCGAAACCACGCTCGGATTGCCTTTTGATCGTCAGAAGCCGTTGTATGCACCCATAGATGAAGTGCACCCTCTTTTTCCCGAATCAAGTTACGCGCTTTCAAAGGTACTCAGCGAAGAAATGGCGCGTCAGTTTAACCGCTGGACTGGCATTCCCTTTGTCGGATTGCGCTTCTCGAACATTATGGAACCCCCCGATTATCAGCGCTTCCCGTCGTATTGGAGTGATGCAAAACTCCGCAAGTGGAATCTGTGGGGCTATATCGATGCCCGCGATGTCGCACAAAGCTGCCGTCTGGGATTGGAAGCCAATATTACAGGGGCAGAATCTTTTATCATTGCCGCTGCCGATACCGTCATGAACCGTCCTAATCACGAGCTGATGGCAGAGGTTTTTCCGGGCGTGCCGCTTAAGGAAGATACAGGCGATTTTGAAAGCTTGCTGTCAACTAAAGGCGCTCACGAAAAACTGGGCTTTACCCCAGAATATTCATGGCGCACCCATGTGTTAGATACTATAAGGCAAGCGTAACGGGCGGATCATAGTTCATCCTAAAATTTCTTGTTTTTTGGGTAAACTAGAATGCATTGACGTGTTGTATGTGTCGTTGAGGATTGTTGATATGTCTGATCTATCGATTTTGGCTTCTTACGCTCACCCAGACGATGAACAAGGCGCGAGTGGAACCCTCAGAATGTGCCTCGATCAGGGGATGCGAGTGGGGTTGCTGTGCGCGACTCGCGGTGAAGTGGGCGAGATTGCCGATCCGAGTCTGGCGACCCCAGAAACGTTAGGGCAGGTACGCGAGCAGGAATTGCGTACTGCGATGAATATTCTCGGTGTGCCTAATGTCTATTTTCTGGATTACCGCGATTCAGGGATGGATGGCACAAGCGAAAATAAAGATCCCCGTGCCTTTATCAACGCTGACGAAACGGAAGCTGTTGGCAAGATCGTCAAAGTGATCCGCAGCTTCAAGCCAACTGTGATCGTTACCTTTGATGTGACGGGCGGCTATGGACATCCCGATCATATTGCCATCCATCGTTGGACGACTAAAGCCTTCCATGCGGCAAACGATCCAACGCTCTATCCCGAAGCGGGCGCGGCCTTTGCCCCAAGCCGCCTATTCTATGCGTCAATTCCACGCAGTGCCCGCATCCGAATGGCGAAGATTTTCGATGAGATGGGCATTCACTCAGTGTTCAAGAACCTTCCTGCCGACAAATTTGGCCTGCCCGACGAATTGATCACCAATCGCGTGAATGTCAAACAATATGTGGCGCTCAAAAAGCAGTCGCTAAGCGCCCACAAAACACAGCTAGACCCGAATGGGATCTTCGCCAAGCTGCCCGAGGAAACATGGGATCAGTGGCGGTCTGTCGAGACTTTTGCCTTCGCGGAGGGCGTACCACTGCCCCCGGATGCGGCTCCCGATGATCTCTTTGCAGGTCTGCATTAATCGCGACAAACTACTAGAAACGCTCAATCCATCTCACAATTGCTATGCACCTCCGCAGTACATGATCGAAAGGAAGTTCGCGAATGAGTGGCACGAGAGACAGCGCAACCGATACAGCATATCCTGCTGGGTACCCACCCGCCCCCCAAAGTTCCGGTTGGTTTCGATCTTTTTGTCTCGCGCTACTGGTGCTGATTTTAGTCACTACCTGTGCTGTGGGAGGGGCAATTGTGCTGGTCATCCGTCAGGTGATCACGGTGCCACCGGGGCTTATCGCGGCCTTCACGGGCGGGCCAGCCCCGGTGACAATTCAAGGCACAACCGTGCTAGAACGTATCCAATCGCTTTCGGAATTGATGACTACTCGCTACAACTATTCGAGTCTGGTCACGAGTCAACGCGATATGCCCGGTATTCTGAATGGTCTGTACGGTGATAAATTGCTGATGGTCGCGGTAGGTCATATCACCGCCGGGATCGACGTAAAAAATGTCACGATCAGCGGATCGAGTGCCGATACCTTAACTATCCAGATGCCCGCGCCGCACTTGATAGACTGCTTTCTGGACGAAAAATCGTCGTATGTGGTTTCACGCGATACTGGCTTGTTTGCCAAGCCCGCGCCCAATCTTGACCAAGAAGCGCGGCGTTTTGCGGTAGCAGAGTTTCGCAAGTCAGCACTTGATGCCAACATTTACAACGAGGTGCAAACCCACGCCCAAACTATTTTGAATAATTTTGTACTGGGCATGGGGGTAAAGAAAGTCACCATCCTAACTACTCCACCCGATCCTAATACGCCACTGCCTGATAGCTGCCAATAATAGAAAGTACCAAACTCGCGGTCTTCAGTCACCTATCGAAAGTTAGCAATTGTTAGTATTACAGCCGCCCATTACCGTCGTCGTCTTGCCACCCGTCCTCCCTATCGGCGGCGGTAATACTAGTGGACTGAGTCTACTATAGCCCACGGTGTAAAAGGGTATGCGATGAATGCGATTGACGAATTAATTCTGGAAAAGGTTGCAAATTTTGAAAATCGCCGGATTAGAACCTGCCCAAGCAATCCGTGTGCCCAAATTGTCTGCGGCTATGATCCCAACAAGGATTGAAGTTCTGAAGCCAGCGATTCAGAGGCGCGAAACAGGCTAAGTTTGCCCAACACAGTCTGAAATGCGGGTACGTTGAATTGTTCAATCACTGTCTGACGACGTAAGGCCGTTGGCAAGAGATGTTGATAAGGGCCTAGATCAAGCATAGATTCAAACTTTATGTAGTTATCTTCAAGATATCGCGTAATTTCCCGATTTGTCCATTCTGCTATTACATGCTGTGGCTCGCTGGACAAAAGCAAACATAGACCGATTTGTGAAACCGATTTTACCGAAAGGTGTCCTGCGACCAGATCGCGCAGTGCCTGCCCATACAGATCGCCTAGCCAGTGAAACCACAACCAACCTACGGGCGTTTCAACCAGAGGCGCGTTGTTTGGCACCAACCCAAACTGTGCCATCAATTTTTGTGCCAGATCAAAGCTTAAAAGCTGACGCGACGACATATAGCGCAGTTTGTCTGCCGCCTGCCGATCTGGTGACGGGGTGATCCACAGGGCATCGCCGTCGTACCACTCAACGTCAACGACACGACCTTCTAGAGTCAATATATCGCGATCCAGCCATTGAGCATCGACGCGTGCAATTGTCTCCTGTGTATTCTGATCGCGAATTTCGATTTTTCGGCCTTCATAACCCTTAATATTGCTGTATAGGCTCAGGGTTTGATGCGGATTGGCCTGTTGATCGATTAGTCGGTTCAGACGCTCTCCTGCCCGCCATTCTCCAGACCGTGCAGGATATAGATAGTGCAGCGATTCAAGCTGTCCAACGATGGTACGCAATGATTCATCTGTTAATAATCCTTCAAACAAAGAATCTAATTCCGACAGCCGGATGACACCAGCGGGGTTCTGCTTGAGCAAACTGAAAATCTGCTGTACGGCAACCGCTGGACGAAATCGCCCAACCGTAGTTTCTGTAAGTGCTTTACCTGATTCGCTGGACAACACTTCGAATAGGCGTTTTTCCAATTCTGTGCGGTAAAAGCAGGCAATATTGATAGCAGATTGCCGCCTGCTGCCACGCCCAGCCCGCTGTATGAACGATGCAACGCTGCCCGGTGCGCCAATCAACAGGATCACGTCGATACTGCCGATGTCGATGCCCAGTTCGAGCGTACTGCTGGCAAAACAAATCGCAACGGGCGACGCTGCGAAGCGCTGCTCAATGTCGCGGCGGTGTTTGGCTTCCAGATTGGAATAATGAACAAAAACGGCGTCGCCGAATGGGGACTGCTCATGTACGGCGGCAGCGTAAGCTTCCACTTCGGCGCGAGTGTTGCAAAAGACGAGCGCTTTTTTCAAGTGATGTGCCCGGAATGTGTCGAGATACGCGACCAATTCGGCAGGGTAATCTGGCGAAAGGGCGATAAGTTTGGCCTGAACCGGCCTAGCGCCGCCAATCTCGATGACCGTCGCGTCACTAAAGTAGCGCGCAGTCGCTTGTTTGGGCTGAGGCAAAGAAGCCGAGATCGCCGCATATTGAATTTCGGCATCGGGTGCATCGTTACACTGCGCAGCATAGCCGCGAATGCGACGAATACGATTCAGGATGACCCGTAACTGATCGCCACGCGGAGTAGCATCAAACAGATGAAGCTCATCGATAATCACAGCCCGTAAATTGAGGAAGGCCCGCGGTTGCGATGCCAGCAACGAATCACATGATTCCGGAGTGGTGATCAGGATTGTTGGAATATTCCCCTTGCTTACGGTATTCAAGTCGCGCGTTTTGACACCAAGGCCAATCCGCAACGCGTCCAACGGAATGCTTAACCTTACCCGCAGATCGTTCACTAATGCTTTAGTGGGTGTCAGATACAGTATCGTCAGGAACCCCGATTGGCTGCGTGGGACGTGCCGTTCGATCAAAGGCGCAAGAACGGCTTCCGTTTTGCCGCTAGCAGTTGGTGCGCAGAGCATCACATTTGCGCCATCGAGCAGCACAGGGATAGCAGCACATTGTGTCGATGTAAAGTTGCCGTGTTTCGAGAAAAAAGCAGACCAAGTGCGGTCTAGACGCGCCTTGAGCGCTAGCTGACGCTCTATTTCGTTCACATGCCCAATCCCGATCCCAATTCTTGCAATAGCACCTTTTCATCGTAATCTCTGTGCAAGAACATCAGATCACAAATTGTCACCATGAGTTGGATCAATTGCCTTAGATTGATTCTATGCTGGCTAAGTGTGCGCGACAGCAGTACAGATACGTTTTCCAACAGCGATTTGTACCGATCAGCACTGGGGGCATAGTTATAGGCAACACTGTGGTAACGTAAAACCATCTTGGCAAATTTCAAAATGTCGTCTTTCAGGAAGCGATCATCCAGCCGTACCTGCTGAGATGGCGCTAACCAGCTCTCGATTGGCATTCGATTTTCGCTCTCCGTGGAGGCGAAAACAAAGAACAGATTACTGGGGCTAGCAAAGGTAATTGGATAATTGGCGCGTGTATGGTTAGGAATGGTGCTGATGTCGATCCGGCGATTATTTTCGCCTACTGCGGCATAGATCAGCGACTTAAAAAACGAATCGGCTTTCCCCCGTTGTGCAGCGCGCAACAGTGAGTAGTGCTCGGATTCATCGATGAGTACCGCCAAGCCACTTAAACCTAGCATTTTCGCCAAAACACTGATCGCGCTCAATAGATAGGTATATTGGCGGGCAACTTCCCCATTCAGATACAGTTTTGGCGGCTTTGAAAGATACGCTCTAGCGTCGGCGCTAGGCGTGGTTACTGCACCGCTGATCCAAGCGATAATATCATCATAGGCGGTTTGGCTGCGACAATCAGCCAACGCCAGCAACGCTACCGAAAGCGGACAGTCCTCAATTGGTTTGCGTTCTACAAATTGCTGTAAGACTGCGGGGTTTTCCACAGCCGCACGCATCAAGGGTGCCAACCCCTGCTCATCGGTATCGGGATATTGGATCGTGTGGACAAGCGCTTTATAAATTTCGCGTGCTTTTCCCGGCGGCGCTTCAACGAGATCGAGACTAGCGGAAGCAACAATGAAATTCTTCTCAAGGGCGTTTTGGGCGGTTAGTTCGATAAAATGACTCTTGCCAAATCCGTAATCGGCAATAACCGCCATCACATCGCCGCCCTCCTCCTGACTGCGAGCAAGCGCACGTTGTAGACTTACCCGTTCTGTTTCCAGCCCAATTGTCAGATCCCGGACGTTTTCGAGAGGAACAATCCCCATACGCAGCGCTTCGAGTGCTTGGCGAGTACGGAACTGATCGGAAACGCCGTTCGTTGAAATCTGCGCAGCAGTAGATTCGAACTCTTTAAAGGGGAGCCGATAAGCATGACCTGAAGGAAAGCGTACCTCCCACAGAAAACCACCATTCAGTTTCCTGATTAGCGTCCCTTCGCCCAAACGATTGTGTTTGACCTGCACAGTTGGCATCAGCTACGAACCTCAATAGGGGCTTTGCATACGGTCTGCAAGTTCATTCAAGGTCTGATACTGACCCCGAATCAGTGCTTCCGCATATTCTGTTGACATGACCTGTTCGCCTACTTCTTTTTGCCGATACCATTCGGTGATCAGCGCTTTGATGAACAATCGTCGGTGGCTCATATCCAGATAGGCGCGACGGGCGGCTGCCGAGAGCACAGCGATATTTTGCGACTGTATGTCGGCATTCAGGCTGGTATCGTAGGCAATGTCGAAGATCGGGAGGAGGCGGTAACCGATCTGAACCAGTAATTCCTCATCGGGAATATCAAGGTGATCTAGATTGATTTGTGGGCTGAATGGGTTCGACTTCGAGAAATAGTGAGGTGCCCGAATACGCTGATCTAATGCCTGATATTTGGGGATGATACTTTTGATAAAATCGGGCGGTACCGCATACATAAACATGGCACCGGGCAGGTCTTCACGGCAGCGGTCGATGACTTCGCGTAGATTATCGGTGGCCACCTTTTCAGATTTACCACCGATACTCAACATCCGATCCCCTTCGTCGAATAACAGTACTAGCCCCGCATAGCCCAACGCACGCACCACTTGGCAGAGCGAGCGTAGCATTTTAAACGCATTGGTTTTTGTGATCTTTTCGGTAACGCCTATCGTGCGCAGATCGCGCATGTCTTCTGGAGTGACCTCTTCGCCCTGAAGCCAGCGTGTCAGCGACTCCTGCCGAAGCTCTTTCTGATACAGCAGCGCACTCAAATAACCAACAACGGCTTTTTGCAGGCTTAAACTATCGATAGGAGTGTTTTGCAGCGTTTCGATCAAAGCTTCCACATCGGGCAACTGCGCTGCCGTGGGGTCTTGCAGATCAGAGCCACTGGCTTCCACCAGCCGCCGGAGCGTCCCCTCCAAGAATCGGGCAAGGCCCCGTTCTTCCTCACTGGTATCGCCAAGCACGTGCCAAAGGATCGACGAGGCTACCGCTGCATAAACGCGCTTCTGATCATCATAAGGACTTTCTTTCGGGCTGAGATCAACCTTGCTTACTGCAAAATTGCGTTGCCAAGCGCGGTCTCGAACGCAGTACAGGAAGTGTGATTTACCGCTGCCATAATCTCCGACAACCAGCTTAAAAACAGCGCCGCCTTCGGTCAGGTAGCTACCCAGATAATGCGTATCGATGGCATTCAACAGTGATTCATTGCCAACATTGTAATAGCTGACCCCTTTCGAGATAGGGATTCCCGATTGACCTAACACTTCAATAATCTGCGTCGCAAGGCGTTTATCTGGCAGCATTCTACATGCTCCTATTCGTTCTTGTCGAAAACAATATCCCCAATGTACCGACCATCATGTGGGCCAGCCCCTTCGACAATCCACATGCTGCGGATATTCCCCTTATCGGTCTGCGAACGGGTGCCAGCGTGGGCATATACCACCGTCCCGTTATAAGATCGCTGGGGACGAATGGCAAGCTCAAAAAGATCATAGGCGAACTGGGCACGGGTATAGTCAGCAAATACGCTTTTTGTTGGCGAGGTGAAGAACGTTTTGGCCTGACGCTGAAGCACCATCTCGAAGTAGCAGTCTACTATGTTTGCCCGTTTATCCTCTGTATTACGCTTCGCTCGGGCCAATTCCCATGCAGTATAAAACTGCCTGATCCAAACTTCGCCATCCTCTTTGCGTCCGGTAATGCTTTTAGAAACACCCTGATAGGCCTTGAGAATCGCTTCAATGCTCAGCGGTACACGCTTAACCACGATTTCTTTGCCATAGCTGATCGATGCCGAACGGCTCAGAAAATTAGCAGCGATCTCGAACCGCCCAACTTCAAATTGGGGTGATGTGCCTGTGACTGCGATTCCCTGTGCGGTCAAGGCTGCGCGGAGTGCGGCACCAAATACCACACCGAGCGCTTCCTGTGCTTCCTCTAATTCGTGTGTCAGTTCTGGCAACAACTGAAGAAGCCGTTCGTCCTGAATGTCGCTCGTTTTCAGAGCTTCTACTGGATGGCTTAACCGAACTACATCGACGGGATGTGTGCTCAGGGCATCCATTGCCCCTTTGAGCGCTCCCGTAAACGTTGTCAGGGATTTGGCCTCTCGTCCTAGCACAGTCGTCAGTGGATTAACGTTTTCTTGTGCGGCACCAATTGCCTCTTGAACAGATTCCAGCATTGGATCGCTGTTAGCATTCTGAGCAGCATAATCGCTAATGGCCTGCTGAACTTTGCCAAAAGCGCTTGATTTTCCTTTGATGGCAGCGATTAGGCTTTGGGTCGCCTTTTGCTTTTGTATATAATCTTCGCGAAGGGTTTGCAGCGCCGCGGTCAGTGATTCAGTAGGCATAAGTATTCCTTTAACCGAGACAATTATTTCGCATTTTGAATTATAACAAGCCTTCGGTATCTATCCATATAGCTATTTGCAATCAAATTTGCATTTTTTGTGGCGCATCTGTGCAGATCCCTAACCTTGATCTGAGGCCTGTGAGAAGTCACCCCGTACCGTGACCGTATATTGAACGGAAATTATAGCTATGCTACACGGAAACCGCTCGATGTGCTGGTGTTGATTGCGTGATCTGTGATCAACCTTTATTTTTATAAACCGGCCTTTTTGATCTCATCCTGTAACGCCCGTAATGTACCAAACTCAGTTCGTAGTTCCGCAATCAACTTTAGCCATGCGGAGTCGTTTCCCAATTGTCGATAAAGCTCGCGCACATTGGATAGAAAGCCGACGGCAATTTGATAGTGTTTTCGATCACGCTGAGCAATATGCCAACGGGCATATTTGATATAGACGGGGATAGCTTTCAGAGGACGTGCCGATTCAGAACGTTTCGCAACATCAAGGTCAAGTTGTGAATGATACAAAACCTTGCGTGACGATTGCATGGCGAGATGCTGATCCAGCATGTCCCAAGCGTCATTCCATTCTTGTTCGTGCAGATATATTCCCGTGAGAACATCGAAATGATGGATAACAGCCCCATTACCACCGCCGCTGCTGCCCAAGCTATTTTTGTCACTTGGCGGTACCGCCCGCTATTGAGCCTACCTACCGCCTTGACCAAGAAGCTGGCTTGGATGTCGAAGCCCTCCGCGTTCATACCCTCGAACATTTGCGCCGTGTCTTTTTGATGGTCTTGACCGCCGCCGCTTTCCTATACCATCTCGACCAAACCTAGCAACCTGCTGCTCTGCATTGGCTCCGTGCTTTGGGCACCAAGCCCGGCACCCTTTGCGATTTTGATGGCCTGTACCTGCCGCTAGCTGGCAGCGCTGCTGTTCTCCCAACGACTGCCACCCTTCCTTTTGTTCGTGCCAACCCTTTTCCCAGACCTAATGGTACTTGTGGCTAATCACCAGTGGAATACTATTTACTTTTTTTATAGAGGTTGAGGCTTGCGATTGACCGTGAGGGGCGTTACGCTTCTATCGGGCTGTCATGTGGTTTGTTTATGGAGGACTCCAATGGCTAAAGAGCGCAAAAAGACAATTCAGAGCTTGCTACCGATGCGTAATGGGATGACTGAGGATGCCCGTAAGCATGTGATCGGGCTACTTAACCAGCAGACCGCCGATCACTATGTCATCCTGACCAAAACCAAGTTCTACCACTGGAATGTTGAAGGGCCGGAATTTCACGACATTCACGAATTGCTCGACGAACACTATGAGATTCTTGCAGACATTGTAGACGAGATCGCAGAACAAGCACTCAAATTGGGTGGACAGGCCGCCGGGACATTGGCGTGGTTCAAGAGTCATTCGCGACTGTCAGAGGACGAAGACGAAAAAATCCCCGATACGCGACGCATGATCGAGAATCTGGTAAACGATCACGAGAGCATCATGGAGTTTCTGCACGCCGATATTAAAACTACCGACGAAAAAGATGATGATGCAGTGACCTCGAACATGCTGCAAGACATCAGCGCCAAACATCACAAGATGGCTTGGATGCTTCGCATGATCCTTCAGGTGAGCAGCCTAGAGTCTGCTTAAGGCGTTTGCCGTATCGTGCGCTTGGTGTTACGCAAAGTACGCTTATTAGATTGTCTTTCCCCGCTTCCGATAGGTCGAAAGCGGGGAATTTTTTGTGTACTATTAGTGAGGAGTGGGCGTTGCAGCGACCTGCGGACGCAATTGCAATGGCGCGACAATTGGCCCGAACCGCACCGAGTTCAAGAGCGCGTCGAAGGCAGGACGCGCAACTTCTGCCAGAATCCCCGGCGTTGTCCAGCGAAATATCATCAGGACGGTTCTATCGGTGGAGGTAAAGCCCACAAACGTTATAGCTTGCCCGGTAGCGGCATCGCTGGAAGCGATCTGCACGGCGGGCTGACTGCCCACCGTAATATCGCTGACCTTATCGGAGGGCAACATGCTAATCGTCTGGGTCATCGCGTCACGGACAGATAAATTCTGCGGCAAACTTTTAGCGGCGATGGTCAGGTGGGGACCATTGGCGAACCCGCTGTTATCGACATATTCGGGCAGGTTGGCTTCATGGTACAGCCGTGCTCCCATGAAATCTCGCGCTGTCCAGCCTTTGGGCTGCGTAAAGGTGATGCCGCCTGTGGGGTAGACCGCTGTTTCAGTGCCGGGTACTGGTGCAACAAATTCGGTAGGCTTGATCAACCGGGTACTTTGGCGGATCGCCTCGAAAGTTGGGAAATCATAAGCCCAGATGGTTGTCGGGGCAATCGCGATCATCGATCCCACGCGACCATCGGGTAGCCGAAAAGTCAGAGCAAAACCGTTCACCAGCGTTTTCGTATCGGTCAGTGCCATGTAAGCAGCATCTAGCCCCGCTACATACACGGCATTCGCTTCTCTAACTTGTACATCTGGCCCGACAGCGAGGGCGGAAAGAATATCTTGCAGCTTGGCGGTGTTGGGCAAACCGAGCTTCTGTACATCTACCAAGCCGAATGACACCAACGGCTTGGTTACAGTCGCATCGCTAGCTGCTTCAACCGAACGTGCCAAGATCATCTGCCCGCTGTCGAACTGCGGATCGACCCAATCGTTAGGGTACTTGACGCTGATCCCCATATCCCAGTAATAGGCGACCTTTTGCAGTGGGCCGGGGGTTTCAGCAGGAATCAACGTTGCTGGCACCTGACCGGGGATAGATCCGCAGCCTGCTAGTAGCAGTCCACCCAGAAAACTAGTTATCATCCAATGGCGTAATGACACACACAAGCCCTCATCAAATCGTCTGTTCAGGATTATAAACCTAAATCCTTTTCGACTACGTAATGAGGGCAAGATAGATACAAAATCAGAATAGATAGCTTTAATGCTTCTCAACCCCAACTCTATCGACGCTTTTTTCTGTGAATTAGCGCTAGCAACAGATCGCGCTGATGGATGGCTTCGTCGCGCTGGTCACGCAATTTCGCGGCAACAGCTTGCAGCGACTCGACAGTTCCCATCAGGCAAGCCGCTTCGGTGGCGATAGCGTCTACCTGCAAGTCGATGTCTTTTAGGGCAACGGTCATGGTGAACGGGCCATCCTCTTGACGCTCGATAAAGCCAAGTGCCTCCTCAACCGCCGCATGAGTCTCCTCAATGGCTTGCTGAATATGCGCGTATAATTCCGATTCTGACTCCGGGACAGGCACTAGACTATTGATATTGCTCATGATTGCCACCCGCCGCGAAGACGGCTGAGATACTGGATCGCGTCATCGACTATGACGGCGATTTCAGCGTTCATCTCGTCAAGGCTACGGATCGGTCCCATTTCCTGTAGAATTTCTTCTACTGTCAGCGGTCTATCAACGATCACTTCGACACGCGATGCTTCGACAGGGGCAGCCAACAATCCAGCGATACGAGGCGCGGGCAAACATTTGAGGATGGGTGGTGCGGCAAGCAGAGGGAAGGGCAAAAAAAAGGAATGCAAAAACGTTGGACACTGCGGTACACTGTGCATAGGGATAGCCTTTCTATCCTAGCGGCGGATCAGCCGTTTCAGCGGCCCCGCCGTGCTATTTTTATTGATGCGTATTGCATCAAATTACAGACAATCTTAAATCCAAATGAGATGTTTGTCAACTACAAAATGGATCAGGCGAGTTAACCTGTGAAAGTCGAAGATCACAAAACTGCTTTGAACGCAGAACGCTTACGTATGTGGCGCGAACGATATGGTTGGTCGCAGCGTGAGCTTGCCCGCCGCTGTGGGTTAGGCGAAGCGCAGGTCAATAAATACGAGAATGGGCAAACCGATCCATCAGCGAAGTATCTAAAAGCAATGGCTGAACAACTGGATGTAAGTACCGATTATTTGTTGGGATTAACTGACCATCCACGCGGCAGTTATGGCGATACGCTTACCGCCGAAGAGAGCAAATTGATCGATGCGTATGCTGCTGGCGATAATGCTGCGGTGCTTGAGATGATCGCGCAACGGTTGCGGCAGAGTGAGAAGTAACTACTCAGAAACGCTTTGCCCTAGGCATTATGTTTTGTTTTCTGTAGGGTTTGTATAGGGGCGACTGCGCGGTGTAGGCGATCTCAATCCTAAGAAAGCCCAAAAGATTGAACCGAGGATACTAAAAACAGGTAGCCAAAATCCCATGCCTAAAAAGCTTACATACCTGTCGCCAAAAATTGCCATACTGACTCAGGAAATGCTTGATTGACTACTGGTTCAAGAAGAAAAGAAATTAGACTTATGAAATTCAAAACCAAACAACTAACCCAATAACCCCGTACTGTTTTCTCCCCCGATAAGTAATGCTCTTATGCTAAGAAACATAATAATCACGGCGGTTACGAGTACTAAAGGCAGTATAGAAAAATGCACAGTAGCATGACTCGGTAGTGAGATGAGATTATCCCGTACCAGGAACCGGGAAGACCTAAGTGAGGGCAAGTTCACGAATTGACCAAAGGTGGTCGGTAAGGCTGAGCGCCATCACCGGAGTACGGGGTTCAAACTTTTTTTACCGAGGGGTTCAGCTAACAGGAAGCGTAGTGAACGATGGGGTCGCGACCAGTTATAGACAGTTAGCCCCCACCAGCCCAGCACAAGTTTGGTATCAGGACGGCGGGAAAAAGCCAGCGATTTACGGACTTGGTGGGCACTCATGCGACGGGCAGTGCCGTTGCGCGGCTCAATAGCGGAGGCGTGGTATAGCCCAAGTGGTCAAGCACCTGCTGGACACAGCGTTGCGAACTGTGTGTATAGCGAATGTCCACCTGTACAACACGGCTGCCTTCGCGCTGCTTGACAATCTGAACATGGGCTAAGGTGCGTGGGATACGGTAGAGCACATCGGGAAAACGGCTCTGACACCCATTTCGGCTAGGACGATACGCCACGCCAAAAATCTCAGGGAACAAACTGGCATAACTTGCTTCCCCGTCGGTCAACAAGACCAAACGATGGCGATTGACCAAACGCCCTGCTGCATCTTCCAACAGCCGCCGCATCATTGCTTCATTGCGTTGGCTTTGCACATGGGACACGATGAACTTGCTGTCTGGGTCAATTACTTCGGCTTCCCACATCGGCTGACCCTTATCATGCGCATACCCGTGTCGCTCATCGGCTTCCAAAGCGACCACTTCCAGATTGCGGACGCGCTCGACATGAAACCCTTCGGCATGATGACCGAGTTTTCGATTCAGCCGTCGCACAACGCTCGCATTTACGTTGGCTAACCGCGCTGTCGCTTTCAACGAACAGCCTTCCGCCAAATGGTCTGCCACGCTCACCGCCTTCGCCTCGCTTACCTTCGTATTCCATAAGGCTGTCCACTGCCGCCCGCTAAACTCCTCTCCACACTCTCGACAGCGTATCCCATCTTTTCCGTAAATCTTGCGTATCGTCAAGTTGTTGCGACCCGCTTGTCCGTAGGATTCGCAACGCTCATTCACACATGCTAGAGTTTCCAATAGAGGTCGTGTTTGGGTTTGGGTGTTCTTGTTCATACCACCATCTTACCCCTCGACCTCTTTTTTACCCCCCGATGTGATAATCTCACGGCACTACCGATCCAGACGACTCTGAATATGAACAAGAAATGCGTAGTTATCTTCTCCAACACGACATACAGTGATTCTGGGCTTGTAAAAAAGGAACGAATATGTCAGGGCTGAACGCACGCAAAATTACTGGCATCGTTCTACAGATTCTTATCATTGTGTTAGGCGAAGTTATCAATGTCCTGACTTTTAGAGCGCTGATCATTCCGGCAAAGTTACTGAGTGGTGGAGTCGTCGGGGTGGCGCTGCTGCTCAACCAGTTGCTAAATTTGCCTATCGGTTTGCAGACGATTATCTATAACATCCCCATATTTTTGCTAGGCTATCGCTATCTGGGGCGCAGATTTATCTTGCTGAGTATGGTCGGGGTCGGCGTATTTTCCGTGTTGCTGGACAATATCACGCTGCTGCCCACCGTGACCCACGATCTCTTGCTCATCGCCGTCTTTGGCGGTGTGGCAACCGGGATCGCTGATGGGCTTATTATTTGGGCGGGCGGCTTGACGGGAGGCTTTGATATTCTGGGCTTGATTGTTAGCAGGCGGTTCGGGATCTCAACGGGGCAGGTTTGCCTAAAATAAGGCGTGCGTAACGTGAGTTATTAAGTATTTTGCCTAAAAAAGTGCATGTTTTTTCAGATAGGTTATCAGAGGAAAGCGGTTGCCCCTTACCTTATACTAATTTTATCTTTCTGGTAAATCTCACAATTTTCATATTGCCATGTGAGTTTGCACAGAAGGTCAACGAGTCGGATGCGATAGCCATGCGCCCGCATCCCTACGAGTTCGACCTGTACTTCGACGCATAGACGACTACCAGTTTCCTCCTGTTAGGGCGGGTGTTGAGCAGTTGAGGGGCTGCTTAACGCCCGCCCTTTTTGATCCCAATTCCACTGAGCAGTTATTCGCCTCTAATCCCAATTCACCGCGCAGTTATTTGCCATACCACCGTTTCGCCCACTGCCACAGCCTCACGTTTGAGTTCTGCAATATCGATGCTTTGTCCTACCAGATTGTCGCCCTTTGTCCCTATACAATGCTTGCTCTGTCATGGCACAATGGGTACATCACAGTAACGAAACGATAGACCGCAGGACGCTAGTATGTCATTCGCTCATCTTCTGGAAATTGACCGCCAACGGGGACAATCGCTGTATCGGCAGATCGCGGAGCAGATCAAGCTCCAGATCAGCGACGGGCGTTTGCCTGCTGGCACACAGCTTCCAACCGTCCGCCAATTGGCACACTCCCTAAATGTCACCCGTGCGACGGCACAGAGTGCTTACGGCGAACTGCAATCAGGCGGTTGGGTCGAATCGACAGTCGGACGCGGAACGTTTGTCATCGCTGCGCCACAGAATGAGGATATTATCACCGCTGTCATGGGCAATCAGCTTACGCCAGACCGTCTGATGGGCAACATGCAGCGCATCGGGCGTATTGTCGGGCTGCGCTCTCTAGCCTATGCCGAACCCGATCCTGCGTTGTTTCCTACCGAAGAATTCTGGTCGTCGCTCATGGCTCAAGCACACGATGCGACTGATCTATTCCAATATTCCGCGCCACAAGGCGATGAAATGCTGCGTGTGGAACTGTCCGTGATGCTTGGCGAACGCGGCATCGCTGCGTTGCCCGATGAGGTGTTGGTCACTTCTGGTGCGACTCAGGCGTTGGCAGTCGTCACGCAAACGCTGGCTGCACGGGGCGATTACGTCGCGGTGGAACAGCCTGTTTATCTTGGCTTGCTGCACATTCTCGGCACACATGGCGCACGTCCCATAGGCGTTCCGCTGGACTCCGAAGGTGTGCGGCTAGATTGTCTGGAACAGGTCATTGTCCAGCATCATCCCAAATTCCTGTACACGACACCGAACTTCCAGAACCCTACAGGAACGGGTATGTCGGCGCAGCGGCGGACTGATTTACTGGCGTTGGCAGCCCGTTACCGCCTGACGATTGTCGAGGATGACGTATATGGTCAGCTTCATTACGGCGACACCCCGGCAAGCCCGTTAAAAGCGCACGATACCGAAGATTTAGTGGTGTATGTGAATGCCGCCTCCAAAGTGCTGATGCCCGGTTTACGGATTGGCTACATTGTTGCTCCGTTCGCCATGCAAGATCGGATGATCTCGATCCGGCAAGCCAATGATCTGGCAGGCGCACCGCTGCTGCAACGGGCTTTTGCCAATTTTCTGCATCGCGGCAGACTCAAGATTCATCTGCGGCGAGTGCTGCCCCATTATCGCGAACGGCGCGATGCACTGCTTCAGGCGTTGCAATATGCCATGCCACATGGAGTCGAATGGACGCGACCTGAAGGCGGGTTCTGCTGTTGGATTACGTTACCCGACGACCAGATGTCGAGCGACCTGTATCACGAAGCGTTGCAGCACGGCGTAGCCTTTACACCGGGCGATGCGTTTCTGATCAAGCCCGACGGTCACTATCACTTGCGGTTGTGTTTCGGCAGTTCGACCCCCGAAGCTATTCACGAAGGGGTCAATCGACTCGGTGAGTTGTTACGCGAACGTACAACAGTCCGGTTCAGGGGCAGGGCACGCGATCTGCCTTTAGTTTAATTGCAATTGTCGCGTTCTCTGCCAACGAATATTGAAGTGTAATTGACACCTATAACGAGGTAAATTCAGATGTCTCAAGACTTTCCAATCATTCTCTATATTGGTGACTCCCAAGCCGGACAAGCCCTGCACACTGCTGTTCAAGCCAACGACTGGACAGTCTATGTGCCAACAGATGTAATGGAAGCATTGGGTGTGTATATCACCTACTGCCCCGATCTGGTCATTATCGAGCCAACCGTGACCTCAGAGTTTGCCAAGCAGGTTCATTACCACCTGCAAACCGTTGATGCCGACCCAATGATCTTGCTGGAGCAGTCGCACTATTCACTATCGTCTGACAGCCTAATCTCCCTGATTATGGACGTGCTGAACCTTCATAACGAAACTGCCAACGCGATGTAATCGCGATCCAGAATTTAACCTATTACAAGTTACGCTAGGAGTCGACATGGACATCAACTGGTCAAGCCGTTTTGCCAACCGGACACAGTACATGCAAGCCTCGGCGATCCGTGAACTGTTGAAAGTCGCTGCCCGTCCCGATGTGATCTCGTTTGCCGGTGGTCTGCCTGCCGCCGAGGTGCTGCCCGTCGAAGAAGTAGCGGTTGCCACTGAAAATATCCTACGCAAGCAAGGGCGCGTAGCTTTGCAGTATGGCGCGAGTGAAGGCTATGCGCCGCTGCGTGAGCAGATCGCCGCGATGTATAGGGCGCATGGGGTTCCTGCCACTGTCGATAACATCTTGCTCACCAACGGATCGCAGCAGGGGCTGGATCTTATTGGGCGTGTGCTCATCAATGAGGGTGATAGCCTGTTGGTTGAAGCGCCGACCTATGTCGGTGCGTTGCAAGCGTGGCGACCACTTGCCCCGAACTTTTTGACCATCTCGATTGATGATCAAGGCATGTGCGTTGACGAGATCGATAGTTTAGATGAATTTAGCTTGACCTATGTATTGCCAAACTTTCAGAATCCAACGGGTGTAACGCTTGCTGGGTCGCGCCGTGAACGACTTGTCAGGAGTATTCATGCACGCGGGGCGCTCATCGTCGAGGACGATCCCTATCACGAATTGCGCTACAGTGGTCAGGCCAGCCCATCGCTGATCGAGATCGAAGCCCAGATACTCGGCGCAGACTGGAACAAGCGTGGGCGGGTGATTTATTTAGGCACATTCTCCAAGACTCTCGCGCCCGGATTGCGAGTCGGTTGGGTACTAGCCCCCGATCCGGTGATCACCATGATGACCCTTGCCAAGCAGGGCACTGACTTGCATACCTCAATGCTGTCACAGATGATAGTGTCCGAGCTGATTGATGGGCGCACGATTGAGCAGAATTTGCCGCGCCTGCGATCCGTGTATGGCACACGCCGTGACGCGATGGTTAACGCTTTGCAGGCGTTCATGGGCGACTGTGCCACTTGGACACATCCTGACGGCGGGCTGTTCCTGTGGCTTACCTTGAAGGGTGACATTGACACAGCGGTACTCTTGGATCAGGCCTTGGAAGAAAAGAAAATTGCCTATGTACCGGGCAATGCCTTCTATCTGGATGGCAGCGGGACACACGAAATGCGCCTGAATTTCTCGTGTATGTCGCCAGCACGAATCCACGAAGGGATAGAACGGCTAGCCTCCCTAATTCCGCAGCAGAGCATTGTGCAGTAGCCTTCACGTCCCGTCCCTATGATTAGAAATGCTTGACGCAGACAGCACAGCAAAGCACAATTAAGCACAAGAGATAAAAGCGTTGACGGGGCGGGAAAATGGATAATCAAAAGATTCGCGAGGCGGCGATGCGGCTGCATCAGGCGGAGCATCTCGTCGTGCTGACGGGCGCAGGCGTATCGAAGGAAAGCGGCGTTCCGACCTTTCGCGATGCAATGGATGGGTTGTGGGCGCAATTCGATCCGCAAGAATTGGCGACCCCGGCAGCCTTTAAGGCAAATCCCAAGATGGTGTGGGATTGGTACGAGTATCGCCGGACACTGGTCAACAAAGTCAAGCCGAACAAAGGCCATTTAGCGATTGCGGCGCTGGAAGATATGCTGCCCGAAGTCGTGGTAATCACCCAGAATATTGATGGGCTGCATCAGGCGGCGGGTAGCAGCGATGTGATTGCGCTGCATGGCGACATCCGCCGCCACAAATGCTCCGACAATTGTGAAGGTGATCCGACCCTAATCGATATTAGCAAACTGGAATGGGATCGTGAGTCTGGGCCACCGCCGTGTCCACACTGCGGCAAGAACGTTCGCCCCGATGTCGTGTGGTTTACCGAACGGTTGCCACTTGACGCGCTAAATCGTGCTAACGATCTCAGTTCAAAGGCTGATGTGATGCTGGTGGTCGGGACATCTGGGTTGGTGCAGCCTGCGGCCTCGATGCCGTATCGGACGAAACGTTGGAATTCAGGCTTTATCATTGATGTGAATCCGCAGGAAGACACGATCACGCCGCTTGCCGATCTGTATATTAATGCGCCTTCCGGTGAAGCGCTGCCGCTGATTGTCCGTGCCATGCGCGAGGCGCGATAATGCGCTCCCTGTGGCGAGTGCTGTACGGCACTTGCTTGATTGTCCTAGTTCTGTGTGGCGATCCCACTCGAATGTTTGCCCAGTCATCGGTGACTGGCCCCTTCGATGTATTTGTCAACCACAACATCAGCAAAAATCAGGCTGGATTGTTTTTCGTCGACTCGCGTACTGGGTTAAGCAATGTGGTTGTTACCAATGGAACGCGCCACACTTTGCTAGGCAATGGCGTGTTGTATCTTGAAAACGACACAAAAGCCATCAAGATTGCCTATCCCAATGGTAGAACCGATCCTTTCCCGGCGATTGAGGTGAATAACGCAAAAGCCCAAGTGGATTGGGTTGTGTCTCCGAATGGAAAACAGATTGCTTGGACGGTTTCACTGGCGGGTGAACAATCGCTGTTGAGTGATTTGTTTGTCGCCGGGGCTGATGGCAGCGCTAAGAAATTAGTGCTGCACACTTCTTCCACCAAAGGCGTTGACACCATTCCATTGGCGGTTACGGACGATGGCACGCAAGTCTTCTACGCCCGCCAAACTCGTGATCCACAGGCTTATCAGTTATTCGCAACTGCCAGTGATGTATTTAGCGTTGATATCGCTAGCGGACAACCTACTGAACTACCGGGTAAAACCGAGTGTTTGTGTGCATTGGGCTTTGCGGCAAATGGACACCCTTTTGTCCGCCTCCAGCCTGCCGGGGATTCTGGCGGATTTGACGCGCTCATCCTTGATCCGTCGATCAAGCTCGAAACACAGATCAGTGCGCCCCAACTGACCCATCGTCAAGCAGGCAATCTGTTGATGTCTCGCGACGGTGGCACAATCATCTATACTTCGGCACGGGGAGTCCCGCCCGCGAAGGGTGTGCCGCCGGAACAGTATGCTGTCATCGTTGCCGATGTTTCGCGGCGTGAACAGCATGTCGTCGTTGCGCCACAGAAGATCAACTTGCGGCCTATCGCTTTCGAGCACGGCAATACAGTCGCGATTCTGGTCAATGCCGATGGCGATGGCACATATAAACTCAGCCTGAAGGATGGCAATCTGCTGCCTGTTTCAGCCTACACATTTCTCGGTACAATCAGTAATTGATCGGGTTTTTACGTAGACTAGCAAGCATAGAGAGATATGCAAAGCAGGAGCCGACAACAATGTTATCTGAACAACTCTTAAACGAATTACACAATCTGAATCGAACTGAAAAGTTGCGTATTGTCCAAATTCTAGTCAATGAGCTTGCCGTTGAGGAAACTTCGCCTGAAATGCTGCGGCAACTGGCTGTACAATACGAGGTCTGGTCGCCCTATGATGCGTTTGGTGCAGCGCATACGCTGCAAACCATGCTCGATGAGTACAAACGTGACCATGACCAATCCTGAACTTTATCCTTATATTCAGGCTCAAGACCCGCAAGGCAAAATCTTGTCGCGTCCCCTAATGCCGCTGAAATTGGAAAATGATACACAGTCAATGGTGCTCAATGGACTGCTCGATACAGGGGCAACAATCAATGTGCTGCCATACGAAATTGGGTTAGCGCTTGGCTTAGTATGGTCTCAACAAAACCGCTCTGTCGAATTGACTGGTAATCTTGCTCAATTTGAGGCAAGGGCTAGTATTCTGATTGGTGTTATCGGACAATTCCAACCAATACCCCTTGTCTTCGCTTGGACACGTGCCGAAGGCATTCCCCTACTATTAGGACAAGTTAACTTTTTCGCAGAGTTCGATGTTTGTTTCTTCCACGCACGCGGGATATTCGAAATACAACCGAAAGTAGAATTGTCGTCCTGAAACAAATCACTGTCCTTGCCTCAAGCGAAAGCATTTTTAATGCAACGCTCTCCTGAGCGCCAGCTTACCCTACGAGTTCAGTTGGCAGTGCTGACATGCGTGCTGCTGATTATCGTTGCCAGCCGGGTAGTCCGGCTCAATACGCTGGAGATGGACGCAGACGAGGTCTGGTCAGTTTGGCAAACCTTTGGCAGTCCGACGCAAATCATCCAGTGGACTCCTTACGATTGGCCTCCACTGTTCTACCTGACAGTAGGTGGGTGGCAAACCCTAACGGGTATTCACCCGTTTACCCTGCGCTTGTTCCCCTTGTTCGTATTCCTGATCGCGCTAGCGCTGCTATACCGCATCGCTCGGCGCGTCTATGGTGATACCACAGCGCTGATCGCCGTAACGGCTTGTGCTGCGATGGGCTACGCGATCAACATTAGCCTGATGCTGCGTGGCTATATCCTGATCTTTATGCTAGCACTGCTGGCCTTGTGGCTGGCGCTGCGCTATTTCAATCGTCCAACGCTTGTACGGGCACTATGGCTTGCCGCCTGCCTAACGGTGATGTTCTACGTTCATATCACGAGTTTGCTGGCGATGGCCTTGATCGGCGGGTACACGCTGATCCTATTTGGACGGAGAATCTGGCGTTGGTGGCTGCCCGGTGTGATTTTCGCTGCATTGGCGATCCCGGAACTTGTCACCAAAGTGTCTGTTGCGGGGGTCTATGCCAATGAAGGGACACCCATTGTCCAAGCGTGGCTGGCCTCCGGCGGGCAAGTGTTTTTTCAGGTATTCGGTGATTTGCTGCACGATTTCGCGGGTTATTCACCTGAATTATGGGTAGCGCTGATCGCTATCGCAACAGCACTGGTGCTGGATAAATATCGCTTGCAACGGCGCGTCCTTACCTTGCTCCTGTGGATGCTAGTCCCAATGCTGTTGATCTTTGGCGGACTCTTTGGAGCCTTTACAGCGCGACATCTGGCGTGGGTCATGCCCGGTTTTGCGGTGTGGCTTGGCTGGGGATTTTCGCGCTTGCCACGAGCGGGGATTGTCGGATTGCTCGGTGTCCTCATCGTCATGATGTTTGGGCCAGCGCCGATTGCCGAACGCTACAAGAAAGTCGATGCGCCGCTTGTCGTGACTTTTAGCTGGCTGGCACAACATATGGAAGCCGACGACGTACTAGTAATTGACCCGAATATTAAAACGGTCACGGCAGAGGAATGGAATTACTTTACGAGCGTCTATTTCCCGGCTGGCTTACAGTTTGTCACCGATCCAGCAGCCTACCGCCGGGTCTGGTATATCGCCATTGATGGGCAGCAAAACGCTAGGACTTACACGGCGGTTCAGCACGACCGTGCGCCAACGCTAACAATGGGGCCGCCGACTTTCTTGGTGCGGCTGTATGAAGCCGCACCAGATACGACCGGCATTCCTTTTGCCAACGGGCTGCGCTTTCATGGCGCACAGCGTATCGCAGATCGCAGATCGTCGTTGCAACCCGGCGATACGCTGCATGTGCGGCTGTGGTGGTCGATTGATCGGGCGATTGACCTTGATTACAGCGAGGGGACGTATCTCGTGGGCAGCAAGGGGTTTCTCGCTCAATTCGATGGCCCACCCCAAATCAACGATGCGCCCCGTGAAACGAGTCGGTGGATCACGGGGCGCTATTATATCGAGGAGCGCGAGTTAACCTTACCTAACACGCTAGCTCCGGGCGACTATCCTGTCGATTTAGCAATCTATCACTATTCAGACCAGAAGCGCATTGCCGCCCCCGGCGAAACACCGGATGGACTGCTGCCACTACTGACCATCCGAGTCAGCACCCCATAATATGCGCCGTCAGTTAGGCCGATACCGTTTCCATTGGCGCAGGCACGTTGATCGCTTGGCGTTTTTCGAGACGCATCATCAAGTTATGACGAGGACGTAAGGTCAGGGTTGGTTCCGGCACAACTTCCTGATCGGCGGGATCAAGCTGCATCCGATAGTGCTGGGCGATGGTTGCCAGCAAGAGTACCGCTTCCATTTCGGCAAAACTGTTGCCGATGCAAATACGCGGGCCACCGCCAAACGGCAGATAGGCATATTTGTTTATCGTCTTTTCGTTCTCTTTGGAGAAGCGTTCCGGCTTGAAGGCTTCGGGTTCGTCCCACCAGCGTGCATCTTTGTGGAATACATGCGGGCTAATCAGAATAATCGATCCAGCGGGCAAGGTGTAACCGCCCAGTTCAACAGGTACCAGCGATTGACGGGCATAGGAGGGGATGGGTGGGTACAGCCGGATCGCTTCTTTGAAAACCATCTGGGTGTATTCAAGCTGACGCAGATCGGCGAGCGTTGGCAACCGATCACCGAGTACGCGATCTACTTCTTCGTGCAGTTTTGCTTCAATTTCGGGATGCTGCGAGAGCAGATACCATGCCCACGTGAGTGCATTGGCGGTGGTTTCATGACCTGCTAGCACCAGTGTGACCACTTCGTCGCGAAGCTGTTTATCGGTCATGTGGTTGCCATCTTCATCTTCGGCTAACAGCAACATCGAGAGCAGGTCGCCGTTGTCTTCAGCGCCTTTTCGTGAATTGATAATCGGCATGATGATTTCGTCAAGCTGGCGGACTCCGCGTTTATTCCTGATATTGCGCGGGAGTGGCACCCATTCCGGCACCATCTGCAAGGCGGACTGCATTCCTTCGTTACTAGCTTCAAGAACCGTCGTTAACGCTTCGCCAATCCGATCAGATTCTCCGCCAATTTCCGCATTAAACAGGGATTTCACGACGATGCTCAAGGTGAGCCGCGTCATTTCGTGGTTCATGTCCCGCACTTGCCCGTCTGTCCATGTATCAAGCATAATTTTTGTATAGTCAACCATCGTTTCGGCATAGGCTTGGATACGCTTGGTATGGAACGCTGGTTGGGAAAGTTTGCGTTGGCGCTTCCAAAAATCGCCATCACTGGTTAGCAGCCCGTTCCCCAGAAACCGCGAGAGCAAGATCTGGTAGATGGGCGCTTTCATATATTTATCGGCTTCTTCAACCAACACCTTACGAATGTCATCAGGATGGAAGATGAGATAGGCGTTGCGATCTAGGAAACGAATATGCACAATATCGCCATATTCTTTGGCTAGAAGTCTTTCGAAACCCAGTGTATCCTCGCGATATTGACCGACATTGCCCAAGATTGGATGCGCTTTGGGGCCGGGCACCGAGCGATAACTCAATGGCGAATTTTGAACTGCGTTCATAAGCCGTTACTCCTCAGCAATATGCACTTGGTAGACAATTTGTACTTTTATTGACACGATGTACGTTAAATAGGATAATCAGATTTCAATTGGGGTCAATAGCCAAATTGATCGTAGTGTACTATAGTTGACAAGTGTCAATAAGATCTCTGAAAGAAGCGAATTCAATGCAACAAAAAATCGATCCCCGCAAGGTTCGTACCCGCCAAATGCTGCGTGATGCGTTGATCGCCCTGATTTTGGAAAAAGGCTATGACGCGATCACGCTGCAAGCCATCACGGATAAGGCAGGCTTGCGGCGTGCCACCTTTTATTTGCACTACAAAGACAAAGAAGAACTGCTCTTTACCATCTTAAAAGATACGTTTGATGAACTGGTCAGTGAAATTGATAAACTCCAAGTTGGAGTGGATATATCAGCAGCACAACTGGCAATCTATCAAGTTATCTTCAAACATGCACAGGAAAACGCGGATCTGTACCTGTCCATTTTGACAGGGCGCGGTGCATCGACCATCACGCGCTATATTCGGGAATACCTGTCACATAGTTTTCTTGAAGAGATGTGTTTTCGTAATCCCGATCTAGAACTGACAATGCCCATGAATGTGTTGGCAAATTTCAATGCGACTATCGAACTCAATATGGCGATATGGTGGTTGGAACAGGAGATGCCCTATTCACCTGAACAGATGGCAGAAATGTGTACGAAGCTAACCCTGAATGGGTTGCAAAGTGCCTTCAAGCCAATTACAGCGCAGATGCCAACCTGATCGGAGCGCGTAACCTGAGCTTCTCTATTTCCGCTGTTTGCGCCACGCCAATGCCCGCGAAACCATCGTTGCGTCGGGAACTTCCGGCTTATAGGCGGCGATCTCGACAAGCTGCGCGAGTTCGGTCAATTCCGGTTGGGTCGCCGCATGTTCGTGTACCGTTTGCGCCGAAGTCCGATACGATTTTAACTGGCGTTGGGCGCGGTAGTAAGCTCCGAAAATACGGCGGCGGGCTGGATCGCGCCGCAAATAGACCTCTAAGCGCTGCCCAAGCTTATAGTGCTGGTTAAACTTTCGGAGTCGCCAAGCCGCAAATCCCAGAAGCACCAGTATCACCAACACAATCAACGGCGTAGCGATAGCACTCAGGGCGGCTGTGCCTGCCCGGAAGATTTCGCCCATCGGCAGCGAGGGCAATTTCACATCTTCAAAGAGGCTGGAAAATACCCAGCGTTGAACGGGGCCGCTGTCAGGATTGCCATTCCAGCCGGGGGTTGGGTCGAAGGGAACCCAGCCATACTGGGGAAAGTACACCTCTGCCCACGCATGAGCGTTGTTAGCGCGTACTTCATAGTAGCCCGTAACGGCGTTATAAGTGCCGCTGCCAAAGCCCGCTACTAACCGCGCTGGGATACCTAGTTCGCGCAGCATGACCACCAGCGATGTAACATAGTGTTCGCACAATCCACGTTTATCCACGAATAGGAATTGATCGGCAGTATCAGTATTAGGTTGCTGCGGCGGCGGGAAGTAATCATAAGGGTAGTTCGCCCGCAGATAGTCGCGTAGGACAGTTATTTTGTCATAGCGGGTCGTGGCGTTTTGAGTCAGGTCGTGCGCCAATTTGCGCGTCCGTTCGGTGACGGTAGCGGATAGTTGCAGATACGGCGCGAGATCGGCTGCCCGCTGCTGTGCATCATCCGAGATCTTATCCTCAACTGCACGTAGATCGTCCGCTGGAAAGGTCGTACGGAGCGACAGCACAGAATAAACTGTGTTTTCGCGCAATGCCTCGCCAATGTGAATCCCGCCTGTTTTATCGATGGCGACCTCTCTAGCCGCCAGATAAAGATGCAAAGGCTTGCCCGCTGTGAAGATCAAATTGGGCAGTGTGCGGGCGATATAGTAGGTCTGAACGAAGTAGTCCTTGCGAAGCCAACTATCTGTGGCAAGCTGGAAGAACTGGCCTTGCCCCGTGATCACATCGGTACTCTGGTCGGATTGCGTCCACGTGTGTCCATCGTAATAATCGTAGGCATGGCTGCGCCAATAGCTCCACGCTGGGCTGCGGACATACATCATAATGGTGTCGCTCAAGCCGCCACGATAGCTCAGATCGAGCGTGCTGTCGAAGCCTGTGTAATACTCGCCTGTCTGGTTAGGATCGATCTGACCTTGCAGTTGAACCAGCGGCACCGCCGGATTGATGATCCCCGACGATGCGCCTTTGGTGATCGGCACCTGAAATGACACAGGCGGGACAATCGGATGTCCAGCGTAATGCGGCGTGATCAAAAACACAATTGGCACAAATACCGCTAACGATAGGCCAAAGCGTAAACCCCAGTTGCGCCAGTGCTGGAAAGCGCTTATACGCTGTGTGCTTTGCACCGGGCGCAGAATCACTGGATTATCCTTGACTCCATCTTCGCTGTCGGCACGCCATAGGAACGCCAGCAGCAGTCCAATAAAGGCCAACAGCAGCGCCCCGAACATTAGATCGCGGCTGAGGGTCGCCGCAACATACAGGTTCAGCATGGCGATACCGAGTCCCGAAAACAGGTTCAAGCGGCTGAACAGTTCAAAGCTAACGATTGCCATTGCCAACATGGCAATCTGGGCTTGCGGAAATGGTTGACCATGAAACAGCGCATAGAACATCCAGCCAAACGCCAAATGTAGACAGACTGCCGTCCCCAATCGAAGCGCGATGGGGGGCTTACTGCGTACCCGATAGGCGACATAATGGCCTATCGCCAGAATCACCAACGATAAGATCGCGATGTGCCAGATTTGCTGCGTCGTGTAGGCCAGCGTGATGATGCTCACTGCTTGCGCCGCGAAGGCCAATCGCCGCAGTTCAAGGGAGTTCTCCGGCTGGCGCATCGCCTTATGTTTGCGGATCTGAATCAGCAGATACAGCGCAAATACGAAGATCGCCCCGACTAACCACAATTTCACAATGGAAAACGCAACTAGTACTGCTACGGCGACCATTGGAAAGGCAAGGTTACGCAGTCGCACAATGAGGGGGGATAGGGGTCGCGAAGTGTTTGGTGTTGTAGTCATCAGTGAACCCTCTCCAATGCTCCCTCGGAAAGCTGCTGCGCCCAATCTTCGCCATCCTGCGTGAACCTGATATAGCACGTTTCGATCCCTAGCGCCCGCAGTTCATCAACCAATGGCGCAGCGGATGGCGTTGACAATCCACCTGACGGGAAAGTCTGTGGATCAATGACAACTGCTAGCACTTCAACCCGGCGGCGGTGCAGTTCGAGCAGCGGTTCGACAATGGCACGGTCAGGCCAAGGGAGGATCACAGCGGCGAAGGTTTGCAACGCTTGGCGGCCTAATACACGCGGCAAAGTAGCTATGCCTGTTGGCTGCACTCGCGCCAGATATTGCAGCAGCGCCCAACGGCTCACCGCGCCAACGGGTGCCGCCAGCACGTCATCGTCAGCGACGATATGCAGCGGGTAGCCCTTGAGCCGTGCATACTCGCCAATGCTAGCAGCACACTTGACCGCCCATTCGAACGGCACATGCTTGCTATCCGTCACTGGATAGGGATGCTGGAACAGATCGAGAACTAGCGAGAGTCCCGGTTGCGCTTCGTCGGCAAATTCTTTGCTGACCAGTTGCCCAGTACGTGCCACTGAACGCCAGTGAATATGGCGCGGCGAATCGCCATTGCGGAAGGGACGCACCCCCATCACTTCGTAACCAGTTCCAGCACGCGGGCGTGGTAACTGTGGCGAAAGCTGGCGATCCAATAGATCGAGATGATGCAGTGGGCGGACTTCGGGGAAGACCAAGACTCGCGTCGAGATGGGCAATTCGCGGCGCTGCTGGAAAAAGCCAAAGGGCGCACGCGAAGCCAGTTTGACCGCTGGGAAGTCATGCACGCCGCGGCGATATAAACTTACAGAATAATCGAACTTGACCGCACTGTTCGCTGGGAGCGTGGGAATAAAGATCGCCATGCTGTGCTGCTTGCTTTCCGGCGCAGCGAGTGGACATGATTCATTCAAGCGCAGTTGGGCAGCGCTGCTTCGCCCGTCCTGACGGATGGTGAGGTCGATGTTAACGTCGTCGCCTTCGTACACTTCGGCATCAGCGTTCGATCCGACTTGACGTTCTCCGGCGATGTGGCGCAGGGTTCCGCGACTGAGCCAGCAGCCCGCTAAGACTGTTCCTGCCAGCAGTGCCGACATGACATACAGCCAGCCAACCTGAGTCTGGTTCGCGAACAGGTAGAAGACTCCTGCTGCCGCGAGAAACATGCGTGCGCGTACAGTTAGCATGTTATTCTACCGGGACGGGGACTTCTGCCAACACTTGCATGATTACATTGTGGGCGGTTTCCGGGCGGCGGTCACGAGTCAGCAAACGGTGGGAGAGTACGGCAGGCGCAGCCGCTTTGATGTCGTCGGGCGTAACAAAAGTGCGGTTGCGGATGAGCGCGATGGCTTGCACACAGCGTTGCAGCGCGACTCCGCTGCGTGGACTGGCTCCCACGACCACATCGGCATGAGTCCGGGTCGCACCCGTAATCCGCACAATATACTCCTTGAGCGATTTCACGACATCCACTGACCGCGCTGCCTGTTGCAAATTTGCGATCTGCTCCAGCGTAATCGTGGGCGCGATGGCTTCCAGCGGATCGTGATGTTCTTCGCGTTCCAGAATCATCACCTCGTCTTCGTGAGTGGGGTAGCCTAGACTCATCGTGACGAGAAAGCGATCTAGCTGCGCTTCTGGCAGTGGGAACGTCCCTGACATTTCAACGGGATTCTGGGTGGCGATGATAAAGAATGGCTTCTCAAGGACTCGTGTAAAGCCATCCGTCGTAACCTGACCTTCTGCCATGCTTTCCAGCAAACTCGATTGAGTGCGCGGTGAAGCCCGGTTGATTTCATCGACCAGCACGACATTGGCGAAGATTGGCCCGGGCACGAACTCGAAGCGCTGTTCACGCTGGTTGTAGATTGCACCGCCTGTGATGTCGCTAGGCAGCAGGTCCGGCGTACATTGGATACGCTTGAATGAGCCATGCAGGGATCGCGCCAACGCCTTTGCCACCAGCGTCTTGCCAATACCCGGCACATCTTCGAGCAGAACATGGCCTTGCGCCAGCAGTGCCGCGATAATCAGTTCGAGCTTACCGGGATCAATGACTGCGGCCTGCTGAATGGTATCCATCAACTGCTGGATGACCGCCCGGTGCGTCGTATTGGATGTGGTAGTCGAGGCAAAAGTGGATACGGCGATTTGCGGTGGTGACACCCTGAGATCCAACCTATTCATGGACACAGCCCTCAATGTTTTTCCATTAAACCTACGATTGCATTGTAGCATCGAAGATAGGGTGTTTTGCTATGACAAGCGTATAGATTTTGTCGCAAAGCTGTAAATGCACGATTTTGCGCTGAGGGAGAGCATTTAAGGCAGCATTTAGCGCCGATTTGCGGTAAAATATAATCTCATTAAATGGGAGAAAAATCTCATGTGTGGACGCTATTCGATTACCGTTCCAACTGAAGCCCTCATCGAACGCTTTGAAGCGGTTCCCTCACCGCAAGTCCCAAGAAGTGAGCCGCGTTACAATGCCGCCCCTTCGCAAAACTTGCCTGTACTGCTCAATAACGGGACTCGCCAGATTGAGTACCTTCGCTGGGGGCTAATCCCGCATTGGTCGAAAGATACCAGCACCGCCTACAAGATGATCAATGCCCGTGCCGAAACGCTCACGTCCAAACCCTCTTACCGCGAACCACTCCGCAAGCGGCGTTGTCTGGTGTTGGCGGATGGCTTCTACGAATGGCAAAAGACTGGCAAAACCAAAACACCCATGCGGATGACCCTCAAATCTGGTGAACCGTTTGCCTTTGCGGGGCTGTGGGAGAATTGGCACGATCCTGAAAGCGATTTGGTTGTCCGCACCTTTACGATTATCACGGGCAAGCCCAATGAGGTTGTTGCGCCGATCCATGACCGGATGCCGATTATCCTTTTGCCGAAAAATGAGAAGATCTGGCTGGATAACGACGCGGGGGAGGAGGCTTGGGAAAACATCTTGCAACCCTACCCGGCAGACCTCATGATGGCCTACCCTGTATCGGCGCGGGTCAACGCGACCACCAACGACGATCCGTCGCTTATCGAACGGGCCAGCTAGACCGCCTCAGTCCGTTTGCGTGAATAGGTGCTTGGCTCAAAAACCAAGCACTTCACGACCTACATACATCTCAAAAGCAGGTTTCCCCCCTTTGCATGAATATCAGCACATCTGTATAATCCGAGATGACACAGGGTGAGCGGAGGGTAAGATGTCTGTCACCGAAGAGATCAAGGCACGCCTCGATGTTGTCACCTTCCTTTCACAATACATCAATTTGAAGAAGGCAGGGCGCAACTACACAGGTTTGTGCCCATTCCATAGCGAAAAAACACCATCATTTGTCGTTTTTCCCGACTCGCAGAACTGGCGCTGCTTCGGCGCGTGCGGTGAGGGCGGCGACATTTTCACGTTCCTGATGAAGCATGAAGGCTTGGATTTTGCCGCAGCATTGAAGGTTCTCGCGGAACAAGCTGGAGTCCAACTACAAGAACGCAGTGCTGATCAGCTTAATCGTGACGAGCATCTCGACAAGTTACGCGGGTTGCTGGACGAAACCACCCGCTTTTTTCATGAAAAATTTGTGAATTCTTTGGAAGCCGCCCATGCGCGATCCTATGCCCGCAAACGCGGCCTGACTGACCAGACTTTTATCGACTTCCGCATGGGCTATGCACCTAACGATTGGCGGCAAGCGCTCGACCATCTCACGCAGTTGGGTTACACCGAGGATGAGATTGTTGAAGCGGGGGTAGCGATCCGCAACGAGGAGAAAAACAGCCTCTATGATCGCTTCCGCAATCGGTTGGTCATCCCGATTTGTGATGGGCGTGGACAGGTCATTGGCTTTGGGGCGCGGACTTTGAACCCTGACGATAATCCGAAGTATCTGAACTCACCACAGACGGCCTTGTTCGACAAAGGCGCGACTCTATTTGGACTGGACAAGGCGCGGCGTACTATCCGTGAGGGGGAAACTGCCGTCATTGTCGAAGGCTACATGGATGCGATTCAGGCGCATCAGGCGGGCTTTACCAATGTCGTCGCGCAGATGGGAACCGCCCTCACCGAAGCGCAGTTGAAGCAGCTAGGTCGCTATGCACGACGCTTAATCTTAGCGCTCGATCCTGACTCGGCGGGGGTCAAGGCGACGATGCGCGGCCTAAACGTTGCTATGCAGACTCTAGGCGACTCATCGTTGGTTTTTGACCCGAAGGGTATCCTGCGGCAAGCGGGCAAACTCAATATCGAGATCATGGTTGTGACACTGCCCGAAGATCAAGATCCCGATGATTTGATCCGCGATAATCCTGATGGCTGGCGCGAATTGGTCGAGTCTGCCCAACCTGTTGTAGACTATGTGATTGAGGCAGGCACAACGTCGCTCACCGTTAAATCGACCTATACAGACCGTGAGCAAATCGCCCGTGATCTCCTGCCAATTTTGTTGGCGACTGAAAATGATCTGCAAACGAATTATAATATCCAGCGATTAGCCCTTAAACTGCGCCTTGATGAACGGATGCTCATCCAGTGGGCGCAACAGAATCGACGCACAACCCGTACTAAGGGGATTGCGAACGGGAATAGCAACGATGGCAACAATAGTCAGAAACCAGCCCTACAGGTTTTGCCAGCACAAGACACAACACAGATTCTTTCGCCAAACCGAGAAGGCGCTGTACAACCCGAACCTTTGTTTGACCGGGAACGTCACTGTCTCGCGACCCTGATCCGCAATACCAACCTGCTGTCAAGCGCCAACCGTAGGCTGCGCGAAGTCGCGACGAAAGTCCCCGCTGCTCAGGAAGCGCTGGGGCCGCTTTCCGCAGAAGATTTTGTTCGCTCGGATTTTGGCGTTATCTTGGAAGTGTGGGCAAACGCCCTTGATCAAGATGACCGGGAACCAATGGACTATCTCGAACAAAACCTGCCATACGAACTATGCGTCGAGGTGGAGCGGCTACTCGTCACACCGCTCGAAGCCTTTAAACAGCGCTTAAACCCAGCGATGCACGCCGAACTGGAAGCCGCCCGCCGCAAACGAGACGCTAGCCGTTTGCCGTCGGCGCAGAGCGAAGAGGAGTTTTTGCAAAGGGTACTGGAGCAACAAGTCCTTGAATTGCGTAAACTACGATTGGGTCGCGAAAACCTTGAACTGCAATTTCTTCAACAGGACGCTGACCCACAAATGGAGATGGAGTATGCTCGCAGGGTATCAATTAACCGTCAAGCCATTCGTTTTATCGACCAAGCCGTTAGCCAGATAACTCACTCCCAGCGTGCTTACTAAGTAAGGAAAGAAGCGGGCCATGCCCAGAAACCTTATGGCAAAACGTCCTATCAAAAAGACCCGCGAGGACTCAGCGGAAAATATGCCTCATTCCAATCAGAATTCTACTCAGAACGAACCACAGCCGGATGAATCGGATGTGATCGAACTGTTCGATGACAGCGACGAACCGCAAAGCATGTACGAACAGCTTGAGGAGATGGGCATCCAACTCTCAGACGGAGATGCAACGAGCTTCTCGCTTGAGTCGGAAGATGAGGATCTCGAAGAAGCCGAAGAAGAGTCGTTCGATGAAAGCCGTCTCGACACCAGCAACCTTGCCGATGATCCGGTCAGGATGTACCTCAAGGAAATCGGGCAAGTCCAACTACTCGACCCCAACCGCGAAACATGGCTTTCATCGCAGATGGCTGCCGTTACCTTGCTCGATCAGGTGCTCGACACTGCCGAGAAAGAGCAAATAACCAGCAACATCGATACGCTGATGATCCTCTATGATCATTTGCTGCACTTCTGGAGCGAAGTCACGACTCGTGCGAGCAGCTATCGGATCGATCTGCCGGATCTATCGATTCTAGTACGCGAGGTAGAAGGGTTGCGTCGCAACTGGAACTTTGACTCGACCTCGTATATTCGCACTTATCTTGAGCATGGTGAGTGGGGGCGCGACGAAAACTGGACGGCGCTGGCTCGTAGTTTCTTCGAGGTGTTCCAAGCGCTGTACCTGATGCCGCTTGTCTTGCAAGAACGGATTAGTGAGTATGTTGATCACAAGCACGAACTGCCTGCACTGGAAACGTTTCAGTCGTGGCTCGCCGAACGGCCTGACGAGTACGAAGCAATCATCGACGATGAGTTTCTCGAAACACGGCTGCGGGCGAATCAGGCCGCCGAAGCACTGACCCGCGCCAATCTGCGACTGGTAGTCAGTGTCGCCAAGCGCTATATGATGCGCGGTATCAGCTTTTTGGATCTGATTCAGGAAGGCAATATCGGCCTGTTACGTGCCGTAGAAAAGTTCGACCATACGAAGGGCTATAAGTTCAGCACCTATGCAACATGGTGGATTCGGCAGGCCATCAGCCGCGCCATCGCGGATCAAGCCCGCACGATCCGTATACCGGTACATATGGTAGAAACTATCAATCGCCTGATGCGTATCCAGCGCGAACTGGTGCAAAAACTTGGCGCTGAACCCACCACCGACCAGATCGCGGTGGAGATGGAGTTCTTGACTCCCGAAGAAACCAAGCTAGTCCGCGCTGTGGAAAGCGAAGGCGGACGGCTTGACCCGGTGATGGCGCGCAAGCTGCGCCGTGCTGCCAACAAAGTCCGCAAGATCATGCGAATCTCGCAAGAGCCAATGTCGCTGGAAATGCCTGTCGGTCAGGAAGACTCCAGCTTGTTGGGCGACTTTATCGAAGACGATAAAGTGCTTGGCCCGGTGGACGCAGCGGCTCGCCAACTGCTCAAGGAGCAGGTACGCGGCGCGTTGGCGGTGCTCAGTGAGCGCGAACGGGAAGTCCTCGAAATGCGCTTCGGCCTCAAAGACGGTCAGGAACATACCCTTGAGGAAGTCGGCAAACACTTCGGCGTGACCCGTGAACGCATCCGCCAGATCGAGGCGAAGGCGCTCCGTAAACTGCGCCACCCAACTCGTAGTCGCCCGCTGCGCGATTATCTATAGTGGTTCCGCTTCAAGGGTAGTCAAGGGTAAGCGGGCGAGGCAGGCATTGCTCCTACATTTAAGGCACATGGTGTAGGGGCCGCCGCCTACGCGACCTGTATTTTGGGAAACATGCTCCTAGGATGAGATAAAAGCGGTGGAATTCCAGTTCTGGCAGCGGTTTTGGCGAATGACTTGTCTCAATTGCAGGGGCGTGTAAACTGGTAGGCATCTCTGTTTTATCATGTCACGCCTTATCAAGTGAGATTACCCATGCCGCTATCCTTTAATCTTCAAAGACTGCCTCCCGAAGCCCTAGATTTACTGCGCTATATGGGAAAAACTCCCGGCGCACTTAGTATGGACGATCTTGAGGAGGGGTCGGGCTTGAATGCTCGACTCATCGGTAAGGCGGTGCGGCGGCTGGTCAACTTTGACTATCTGCATATGGATAGCAATAACGCTTACCTATTGACTACCGATGGCGAGAGAGCTGCCCAGCAGATCGCCGACTTTGATGCCAATGCTGCGAGTGAGGATACCGCATCAAACAAAGCTACGCTTACCGTACTGCGCCGCTTGATTGTCGTGATGCCCAGTGCTCTGATCGCCCGCCAGCTTACCGACCTGTACTTCGGGGTTAACCCGCCAGCGCCAGAAAATACACAACTGTCCGGTGCAGTCCACGTCGAATTAAAGATCAGCGCTGTCGGGGGGACTCTTACAGCGAACAATCTTTCGCTAGACATTCCGCCGGACAAGGCGGCTACCCCGGTCAAAGTGACCTTATTGGCTGACCAACCGGGCAAAGTAGTCCGTGTCCGCGTGGATGCGTTCCAAGCCTCCGAATTTGATAGTATGGAGTCGTTGGGGGGTATGTACTTCGATGTACGCATCGCGACAGAATCAGTCGTGCAAGATACAACCTCGCGGGCTGTCGGCATGGATTTACGGCTCAAACCACCGCGTTGAGTCGTCTGCCAAGCATTCTGAAAAATACACTGAATACACTAATCAACGGGATTTTGTCTAAAAGAAGCCGACGTATCGGGTGGATCTGGGCAGGCTGCATCGCGGGAACCATTATGCTGACGGGCTGTCGGAGCAACGTGCCGATTGTGATGCCCACGCTGATTCCAACAGTGATCCTGCCGACGCTTACGCCGAAACCAACCCTAGCGGCGACACTCGCCCTGCCAACGCTGCCACCGACTTGGACACCCGACCCAACAGTACGCCCGACCCAACCTGCTTCGCCTGTTCCACCAACGCCGCCGCCGAATCCCGCCGAGCAAACCGCTCAAGCGCCAATTTCGGCTATCACTAATGACACAGGCGCAACTATTCTCACCATTACTGAGGCACAGCTGAATGCAGCCCTTGCCCGTGCCTACGAGGATGCACCGTTGGCGAGCTATACAACCGCGCCACTGGTCACAGTTGGGGATGGGGCATTGGTGCTAACGCTGTCCATCGTTCCCCAGAACGCGCCAGTAGGAGCCAAACCGTTGACCATGACGCTGGTCGGTACACTGGCAATCTACAATGGCGCATTAGAATTCCAGCCGACTGATCTTTCGCCGCTGAATGTCGGCGTGACGACACGACAGGTCAAACTGGCTCATGCGCTGCTGGTTCGCACCCTAAACGAGGTTGCCCGCGACTCAACGGGGGCCACTGGCTCGCAGACGTTCAATTTTGCCAGTATCGTACTGGGTCAGATCTCGCTGACATTGGTATCAGCTTCTTCTTAACAGACCCCACAAATCGGATAAACGCATCAAATCAGTTTGGCGCTAACCATCCTCACTCCATAGCGCGACCGCTACTGTAGCCTACCTAAAATGTTTGCCCAGATTTTACTGGCATCCTTGTTACCGAATGGTACTATTTCATTTTAACCAGATTCATTAACTGATGATAAGGTTATCATTGAGAAACAATATGTTACAGTTGAAGTGTAAAGTATTGGACGGGAGTTAGGGATGACTATCAAGTTGACATAGGATGGCAATGATAGACGGGTTGTTCATTGGGATATTTACGGAGACTGGAATGTTCAGGAGCTTGAACAATCCTTTATCGACTGTGCCACGTTGATTGATCGGCATCAAGGGCTTGTATTCATTATCTTAAACCATACCGAAGCGATTCGACCATCGCAAGCTGCGTTAAACTATCTTTCATCCCTGCGGCTGGTAGGTGTCGGGTGACTAGGTTACTGTTACCCAATTTTAGAACACTACGACATGCACGATGCCGGGGCCATGTACGCCCAAAATAGACTGCATCTCAATATCGCTGGTACGACTTGGCCCACTGACAAATGAGATACTGTTCGAGGCTAGCAGTGCAGCGCGTCCTTCGGTAGTGAGCCAATCTTCCATGCGCGTGAACAACCGTTGGCGGGCTAGCAACGCTACATGTACAGGTGGCAGCATCGATGGCACACGGCCTTGATGCTCACGAGTCACCAGCACTAATGTTCCAGTCGTGGCAAAGGCAGCATCGGCTCCCGTAATCCCCACACGGATCGGTTCGGCGTTTGCCAATGTTGCGGCGCGGTCAGCGTGGCGGGCGTGGGGAATCACGGTTTGAATGTTCTGCGCGGCTAATGCTTCCGGCAATCCCGGCAAGGGTAGGTCTTCCCAGCCGAGCACGGTTTTATCAGTGCCAATTAAATCCAAAACGATCTGAATCGCGCGTTCGTGGTCAGGCGTGTCGTGGACTTTGCCGGTGAGCCGTTCGAGTTCTGCCGTAAAACGAGCTAGCAGATCCTTCTCGGTAAATTGTGTCACGGGCAAATAGGCCGCTGGGCGTGGAGTCACATCATCGAAGGGGGAACGGTTCGCCCGCAGCGCTTGAAGAATCTTATCACGACTGCTCATGGTGTGCCGCATCTTTCTCTGAGTGACCTGTGTTCGCTTGCTTCGCTTTCTGACGCTCCTGATACAATTGGTGGAAGGATTTAGGTGCGAAGGGCGGGAAGTCGCGATTCTTCGTCCAGTTGCCGAGCATTCCCGGCAAACGATGCAACGTGCCATCCTTGCCCGCCATCGAGCGCGTGACCAGTCGTGCCGCCGCGCCACTCATCGAATAGATCAGTGGTGACTGCATCGCCATTGCCCAACCTTTGATCCCTGCCGTCATGATTGGATCGGTGTCGCCGTCTTTGACCAGATCCCCGCGCAGTTTGAGCAGCATATCGGGGATGTCGATGTCTACCGGGCAAGCGCTCTTGCACGATCCGCATAGACTGCTGGCGAAGGGCAGCGGCGCAGCATTATGAATCCCGGTCATGAGAGGAGTCACGATAGCACCAATTGGGCCGGGGTAGACCCACCCGTAAGCGTGACCACCGACATTTTGATAGACTGGACAGGTATTCAGGCACGCGCCACAACGAATACAAGCCAGCGCCTCGGCATATTCAGTCGAATGGATGTGGCTGCGCCCATTGTCGAGCAGGATCACATACATCGCTTCTGGCCCATCAGGATCTTCAGGACGTGCCGGACCACCCATCAAATGCACATAAGTCGTCAGGCGTTGCCCGGTAGCACTGCGCGTCAGCAGTTGTACCAGCGTCCCGAAATCGTCCACTGTCTCGATGACCTTCTCAATCCCGACCACTGCCACATGGACACGCGGCAGCGACGAACACATCCGCCCGTTGCCCTCGTTGGTCACAATCGCCAGATTGCCCGTTTCGGCAATGGCAAAATTCGCTCCGGTGATACCCATATCCGCTTCGATAAACTGGTGACGCATATAGACTCGCGCCGCCGCCGTCAGTGCCTGTGGATCGTCGCTCGGAACCATGTGCAGATGCTCGGCAAACAGATCGCGCACCTGCTCTTTAGTCTTATGCAGGATCGGGAAAACGATATGGCTGGGAGTCTCATGAGCTATCTGGATGATGAACTCACCGAGATCCGTCTCGATCACTTCCAGACCCGCCGCTTCAAGTGCATGGTTGAGCTTGGTTTCCTCGGTTGCCATGCTTTTGCCCTTGGCGATCTTGTGGACATTGTGCTTGCGGGCAATATCCACCACATGCGCGTTGCATTCGTCGCCATCGGTTGCCCACAGGACGGTGATGCCCCGTGCGGTGAGCTTTTCCTCAAGCTGTTCCAGCAGATCCGGCAGACGGCGCAATGCCCGCAATCGTGCGGCACGGCCTTGCTGGCGCAGTGCCGCCGCGTCGGTAGTTTCCGCCATTGCGGTGACTCGATTGTTGACGGCGCGAGTTGTGCCGCGATCTAACGCAGTTTGCAGGGTAATATCCTGAATGGCAATCGTCGCACTCTGGATAAACCCGTTGGCCTTATTCGGGTGAGTTTCGTCGTGAATTACGCTATTTTCCATCAGGATCAATCCGTCCGGCGAGTACATCGGCGATGTGAACGGTACGCTTCGGGCTGCCCTTGCGACTTAACCCGCCGTTGATTTGAGTCAAGCAGCTTGCGTCGCAGGTCACGATCATGTCAGCCTCTGTTGAGTCGATGGCTTTAATTTTATCGTTGAGCATCGCACCGCTAATGTCCGGCATTTTAATGGCGAACAAGCCGCCAAAACCGCAGCATTGGTTTGCACCGGGTAACTCGACAAATTCAAGCTGTTTTACGTTCTCCAACAGGGCGCGAGGCTGGTGGTTCAGATTCAAGCTCCGCAAGCCGTGACACGCATCGTGCATTGCCACTGTTACCGGGCGATCCAGCACCGTGCCAACATCGGTAATGCCTAACCCATCGACAATAAATTCGGTCAATTCCCATGTGATACTAACAATGTGTTCCATTCGTTCATGCCACTCTGGATCGTCTGCGAACAGTTCTGGGTAGAAGTGCCTAACCATCGAAACACATGATCCAGACGGCGCAACTATTACTTCAGCATCCTTGAAAGTGGTGATAAAGTGCTTGGCGACATCTTTGGCATCAGCGCGATAGCCCGCGTTAAAGCCCATTTGCCCGCAGCAAGTCTGTGCTTCGGGGAAGTCAACGGTGACACCGAGCCGTTCTAGCACCTCCAGAGTCGATAGCCCCGTGCCGGGGTAGATCATATCGACGATACACGTCACGAATAGCGAAACACGTTTGCCTTTCACGGGCGGGTGGATAGTTTCGGTCATAAAAATTTGGGTGCTCGCTCACAATAAATTTATACGGTCATTGACTGCTAAAAATAGATAGTACACTTTAAGCTGCAAAGTATAGAGCGATTTTAACGCAAGCGACTCGAAATCGCACTTAGATGCGGGTGAGACGAATTGCTACGACAAACACGAATACTTTTGTGAGACAAGGTATTGGTTCAATTCCTTCATGCCTGAGAATTCTATCCAGTCAATAACTGCCTTGATCGAGATAATCGTATACTTCCACAGTGAACTGCGAGAATCAGGCATATATGCCACAATCTCCATTCGTCATATGTAGCGGTATACGCCGCAGTCATCGCATCGGTGAATCCCCTTGTCCTCTGTGCAAGATAACAATTTCAAGCCTGCTTATCGTGCCGTATAGTGGTTTTCCTACCATGAGCATTATTTATGTTTTTTTCATAGACTCTGCCTTGATCGCGTTAGCAAGATTAAGATACTTGCTTTATACTGATCGTTGACAATAGTTTTTAACATGGGCTGGTTGCGAGGCAACACTAGATTATCAGGATAGAAATGATGCCGACTGTACTAGTTGTCGAAGACGATACCGATCTCCTTTTCTTATATCACACTGCACTCAGCCAAAGCGGTTATGATGTGATCGAAGCGCACAACAGCGCTCAGGCAATGGATCTGCTGGAAGCGCCAGACTTCACCCCGGCCTTGGTGTTTGTCGATATGGGGATGCCCGATGCCCCCGGCACCCGTGTCATCAACTATATGCGGAACGACTCACGCTTTGATGAAACTCGGATTGTTGTTGTCACTGCGAATGAGCAGTATCGCGCCCGCGTTGCCGACAAAAACGTGAGCCGTTTTTTGGTCAAGCCAGTCACCATCGCGCAACTGGTGGGGCTTGCCGACGAACTCACGACCTGACGGTTCCCAAACTTGTAACAGGGCTGAATGCAGTGGTTTTAGATCCCTTATTTGCACTATAATCTTCACTGGATCCAGTAATCGCATCGGTATTGTGTTCACTTTGCTCATAAGTTGAGTGAAGATATTTTGTTTTCTTGTATCTGTAATAGATAACGATATACTTATTGAGGATCTTATGATCGAAACTCATGCACTTAACCAGCTTTTGTTGGAAGCGTTTTCTGGCAAGATAACTTGGCTCGAAGCCTCAACGAAATACCCCTTGGACGAATTCATCGCTTCATTTCATCGAACCCGCGAGGTTATGCAAAAAACATTGGTTGGGCTGACCGATGCTCAAGTTGCTTATATCATTCCCAGAGAACCGATGTGGTCAATCAGTGAAATGGTGACACATTTGATCTATTCGCAGAATTTCTACTACAACCAACTCCTTGACATCACTACCAGTGAACTGCCGCATCTGCTCGAAGCCGCGCAGGGGTTCGGCGAAGGTGCTAAGGCCAATCTGCCTGCCGACGTACTGCGTGAGCAGTTGAACAACGCGACAGCACTGATCAAAGTGGCGATTGAAAAAACACAGTCTACTCACAAACTGGAAGCTATTCGTGACTCTACGCTATTTGGCAAAGTAAATTATCCGACATGGATTTTGCTGCTGTTGGGTCATGAAATTGATCATGTGCGTCAGGGAATTATCATGCGGCGAGCAGCACGTACCACGATTCGCAGCTAATATTTCGGTTAAAGTTTGGCTTGACAGCGTGAAATTTGTACAATCCGAACCAACTTAGATTTCCATTCTTATGCAGTTTCAGGAGTCGAACGATGGCAAAAGGACTTAAAGTAGGCGACAGCGTGTCCGTGATCAAGACAGTGCGGTTTAAACCCTCATCAGAAACGTTTAATAACGGCTTGACCAGCGTCAAACCGGGCGAAATTGGTACTGTGCTGCGGACTGCGGCAGGACGGTCTGTGGTAGTCGAGTTTCAGGGCAAAGAAGCGATACTTTCCAGCCAACGGCTGGAAAGTCGTACCGTGCCGAAAAAAGGTCGGCGTGGCAGACCCCGCACTATTCGCCCTGAGGAGAGCAATGAAACTACGCCAACCACCGACTCTGGCAAGCGTACCGAGAGCAAAGTCGCGGCGGAGACAGCCCTGTTCAACTACCGCGATGCTCGCTTTGTGACCACGATTGCTAACAAACTATTGATGAGTGGCGATACTAAATTTGAGTCGCCCAGTGTGGTTGTTGAGATCCGCCTTGCCGAACTTCCCGATGAAGTCCAGCGGCAGATCAAGTCGCTGATGGAGGCCAAGTTGGCGCTTGGCCCACAGAACGGCTCTACTGGACGTAAACCGGGTCGTCCGCGCAAGAATGGCGGCACTCCAACGGGTAGTGGGCAGCGGGGACGCAAACCAAAAGCAGCTAATTAAGCGCTGGTAGTACACACTACCTACCAGCGCCGCCAACATATAAGGGGGACGACGATGCACGAAAGCCGGCTTATTCAACACCGCATTACCAGTGGCTACATCAAAATCATCGTCGATGACCATGAACTACCCGCCTATTGGTCGCACCCAGAGATTGGTGGGACTTTTCCGGGACTGGTCTTGCTCCACGAGTGGTGGGGGCTTACCCCACAGATGCGAACTCAGGTGCGACGTTTCGCAGCGTTGGGCTTCTACGTCATCGCGCCGGATCTGTTCAACGGGAAGGTTGCTGGGGATGCTGACGCAGCACTGGGATTGCAACAGCAGCTTGGCGAGGCCGGACCGCCGCTGGTCAACGCGACGATCAATGCGCTCGAAAATCACCATCGGGTCAACGGCAAAATGGGCATTGTCGGTTGGCACATGGGCGGCAAACTCGCCTTGCACGCCGCCATGCACCGTAGCGATCTCCATGCTGTTGTGGCGTTTTATGCCCGCCCCGACGATTATTTGACGCTCATGCCCGCCGACGAAACCCCGATCCTTGCCTTCTACGGCGAAAACGATCAGACTGCCTCACCGGAAATGATCCACCGAGTCCGGGTGGCGCTGGCAAAAGCATCTGCCAAAAACAAGGTCATCGTCTACCCCGGCACCACCACCGGATTCTTCAATGAAGACTTACCCACCTACCGGATACAAGCCGCCAGCGATGCGTGGTTTCGTACCCTTGACTTTCTGTGCGTACACCTAGACATTCAAGCCCCCGGCAAAACCGCCCATCAGGTGATCTAAGGCAACCCATTAGATCGGGCTGCCTGCGGCAATCACTTTTTGATAGTAAAGATAGCTTTGCTTGGGAATGCGTTCCAGTGAATCGGGCTTGATAGCCACAATGCCAAAGCGCTTAGAATAGCCCCATGCCCACTCGAAGTTATCCAACAGCGACCAGAGATAATAGCCTTTCAACGGCACGCCCTGTTCAATAGCGGTTAGGCACGCCGCAATATGATCCCGCAGATACTCAACGCGATCCGTATCATCGATGGCGGGAGTCTGCCCTTTCACAATTTTGTCGGGGAAGGCCGCGCCATTCTCCGTGATATAGATCGCTTTAGGCGCATAATCATTCTTGATCTGAACCAGCAAGTCTGTCAGCCCGTTCGCATCGATGGGCCAGCCCATATCGGTGAGTTTGTGACCGCGTTCCGCCAATTCCTGAACGGTGAGTTGGCGATAGCCCGCCGGATTTTCTTCCACATTGGTGAGCGCCACAAAATCTGGACGATAATAGTTAACGCCAAGAAAATCAAGCGGGGCAGCGATCTCGTTCATGTCATTCGGGGCGATGTCTGGCATTAGGTCGGCGTAGTAGGTCAGTGATTCCGGTGGATAACCCTGCCCGAACACGGGATTGAGAAACAAGCGATTGGCATTCGACTCGTGCAAATGCGCCGCCAACTGGTCGGCTAAAGTATCAGTCGCCGGACGGCAGGGATACAGATTGAGCGTGATCCCGACTTCGGCATTAGCACATTTTGCGCGGATTATCGGCACAGCGTGACCGTGTGCCAGCAGCGTATGATGAACGGCCTTCAACGCTAGCCGTATATCCTTTAGGCCGGGAGCGTGCCGACCAGTACCATAGCCCGCAAAGGTGAAGACCTGCGGTTCATTAAAGGTAATCCACTGCTTAACGCGATCCCCAAGACTGCTGACAATGACATCGGTGTAGTTGGCAAACGCATCCACAATGCTGCGATCTGCCCATCCACCGTGATCTTCGAGCGCCTGCGGCAAATCCCAATGATACAACGTGATCATCGGCGCGATCCCAGCTTGTAGCAACGCATCAACCAAACGATCATAGAATGCGAGTCCCGCCTCATTGACTGCGCCAACTCCTTGCGGCAATACTCGCGACCATGAGATCGACAGGCGGTAGGTTTTCACGCCAAGCTGCTGCATTAAGCGAACGTCTTCTGCCCAACGATGGTAATGATCGCAGGCTACATCGCCCGTATCGCCATTCAGAACCTTGCCCGGTGTATGGCTGAACGTATCCCAAATCGACGGGCTGCGCCCATCGGCAGCGGCTCCGCCTTCGATCTGGTAAGAAGCCGTCGCGACACCCCATTTAAAATCTGCTGGAAACTGTGCCATGAACTCTCCAATATAATTAATGAGGATTAATCCTCAATTTATAAGGCGCTATAACAGCTAATTATACGCCGTGGGTGGCAAATTATGAACCTTGAACAGATTCTGCGTGCATTTCAATTTAGTTCCTGTGCCTACCCTCACCCCCTCAATTCTCCTCTCCGAATTCGGAGAAGGGGAAACCAAGCCGAGTCTGGAAGTCCCTCTGCACGGAGTGGAGAGGGATTTAGGGTGAGGACTATCTTGAAGGAACGTACTAGTGCAAATTCGCACTTTTAGCAGTAGAGTCGTGCCGTGATTTGTCTTGGTCTACAGCGTGTTTTTTGCCCACAGGGAGAGTTAAGGTATGCGATCTCAAGCGAATTTCTTTAAGATAAGCACCGTCGTGATTGTCGCAGTGCTCGTAGCATTGGGGAGTTTGCAAGGCGTTTATGTCAACGCCGGGAGTAATGCTCAAGCAACGATGGCGGCAAGTGAGAGCAGTACGGAGAGCGGAACGGCAAGTGGAACATTGAGCGCCACCTCTGCGGCGACGGCAACCTTGCTTGCCACTATGAGCGGCGATGAAGCCTATCCGCCCTGTCCAGCGGTTGCCGAACCCACCGAGAGTCCAACGATTATCGCCACCGCCGGGGTAGCCAGTACTGCTGCGGCAACTAGTGCAGCACCCGCCGGAACCGAAAGTGCCGCCGCGACGACAGTGGCAACAACAGTGGCAACTTCCACCGCTGCGACCAGTGTAGCCGCACCCGCTGCGGCGGCGACAATGCCAGCAGTAGTCGTTAATCCCTATAAAGAGAATAACGGCTGCAAGTTGACCGCGACGATGGCGGGCGAGAATGAAGTGCCGAAGGCTGGCCCTGCTGCGGCAAAGGGAACTGCGACCATCTCGATCACCCGTCCTGCCAGCGGCGACGGTGAAATCTGCTTCCAGATCGAGGTTTCAGGCATAACCCTACCTGCCACAATGGGGCATATCCATGCTGGCCCAGCCGGGATAGCGGGCGGAGTCGTGGTGCCTTTGGCTGCGCCCGATGCTAGCGGTAAGGTGAGCGGCTGCATAAGCGGGATCAACCGTTCGCTGATCAAAGCGATCTTACTGTATCCGTCCAGCTTCTATGTCAATGTCCATACAACGGACTTCCCGGCAGGTGCATTGCGCGGTCAGTTGGTCGGCGCGGCGAAGTAGCCTTCCGATGATTCCAGTGACTACTCAGCCATACGGTTGAGTAGTCCCAACAATTTCTCACTAGTTACCAAATGTTAAGGCAGAGCATGGGTCAGGCTGACAAAGGTATAGCGACAGGTATGTCGATCAAGGTAACACTAACTTATTCATATAATCTTGATCCGACGCAATGCTGCGAATTGCTGTTGAGTGCGTTGCAACAGAAAAAAGAACGTTTAGGGTTTCGAGTAAGTCCCTATGACGATCAAACTCAAAGCTATGCTTTTCAGATTTGGATTACTTCCTATCGTAATACCTTTTCACCAATATTTTATGGGAACATCGAAAAAGATCGGGATGGGTCTAGTCTTTTGGGGGGATTCCGCATTTCACCCGGCGCACGTATTTTTAGAATAGTTTTCGTGCTAGGGACCAGTATTTTAATCATATTTGGCGCTATAAATGCTATTTTCTACGGTATTTATGGCAGTAGTCCACGAGCCTTATCAAATGGAATATTCAATACTCTGCTTGGCCCATTGGTGATATGGGTGTTCTTTGTCTTCTCGCGATATTTTCTAGGGCGCAACGATGAAAACCGCATACGCAGATTTCTAGCGCAAACTTTCGAGTCTTAATCACATTACATTGACAACTTACAAAATTACTACAAGCCTGCGCTAAATTCCCATGAAACCAATAGGCCGATAGAGTTTCTCAACTCTATCGGCTGCTTTACGCTAGATTGCCCTCCCCCCAGCCCCTCTCCCGCAGGGCGAGGGGAGAAAATGCCAGTGGATTGCAGTCCCTCTCCTTTGGGAGAGGGATTTAGGGTGAGGGCTGTACTAACACTAACAGCCATTGGCAACTTGTTCCTCGAAGGTGTTAGCAAATTTATGCCGCCCATCGCCAGTACAGGTGGCGCGAAAGTAGAGGTACGACGAAGCCTGCGGTTTGAGTACCGCTTGAATCGACGATAGACCGGGGTTGGCGATTGGTCCCGGCGGCAAACTAGCATTGAGATAGGTGTTGTACGGGTTGACCACGCGATTGTAATCATCGGAAGTGATCTGAGGCCACCATGTCTTCGGATCGCGACTGTTGCCCAGTGCGTACTGGACTGTCGGATCGGCATCAAGTTTCATCGGTACACGCAAACGGTTCAGGTACACCCCGGCGATCACGGGGCGCTCATCGGCAACGACTGCCTCGCGCTCAACGATAGAGGCCAAGGTGATGACCTGAAACATCGATAAATTTTGCGCCTGTGCATCGGTACGCATTTGAGCAGTAACTTTGTTGTCGAAGTTTTGCAGCATCCGTTGGACGAGTTCGTCAGATTTGGCACAAGCGGGCAATTCGTAGGTATCTGGGAATAGAAAGCCTTCCAGCGATTTGTCATTGGGCAATCCGACCCGCATAGCAAACGTGCGGGCAAAGTCGGAACGGCTAGCAGCCCCTGACCCAACCAGCAGTGCAAACTCCTCGCCGCGAAAAGCCAGCGGCGGCTGCATGGTGTTGATCTGCTGCGCGATCTCCTCGATGCGCCGCCCTTCGATCACCTGAAATTTCACGGTATCCGCCCCGGCATTGGTCAACATCTGTGCGATCTCAGGGATAGTCAGCGTTTTCCGCAGCGAATAGATTCCAGCCTGAAGCTGGGCATCGATGCCATAGTAGCGGGCATAGTTCTTGAACAGATCCGCGTCTTTGATGAAACCCTGCTTGACCAGAGTCGCGCCAATCGTACTGGCAGTATCGCCATTGCTCACCGTGAAGCAGATCGGGTGAGCGTCTGTCCCGGCGGCAGTTTTCAAATCCTTGTCGCGGCTGGAGAGCGACACCCGCAAGATAGCCGACTCAATGGGATTGAGCCGGCTGTTAGTGGGACTCCTTAGCAAGATCACCGCGACTATCACAATGCACGACAGCAGGGCGATACTTGCCAACCCTGCCATGACTAACACCCGTCGAATAGACATAGTTTTTTCCGATCTTTACAGCGTTAGTCAGGTTGATTAAACTATATATTTCTGATCGGTCAACCGAGTTGACAGTTGCTGTAAACGTTAGCTAGTGTAAAAATACCCGCCCTAGTACATTTTTCTAAATTCTGACGTGCGTAACTATTCCCCATGTCATATCGTCGGCTAGCCAGATAACGGGAGAATTTACAGCATGTTACCTATTCTAATCGGTTACTATTTCAATAGCCACGCTATCGCACGGTCACGCTCATTTGGACGAAAAAAAGCAAGAGGCATTGCGCTCGCAAATGGCAAGAATCGGATAGAAGGAGCAAGTAGGGATAGAGCCATGTTGTCGTCATAGATAAGCGCGTTTCGTGATTTCGGGGGCTTTGGACAGCTTACAAGAAGTTGCCGTGTTTGGTGTATCGTATAAGCTACTGAAGGCAAATGCACCCCTGATTGCATCACAAAAAGTCGCCGAATGATCTGATTATTGGGTGTAGAGGCATACAGGTCAGCGAAAATGCTCATGATCTCGTCTACGGCAATATTGTGAGATTGCTTTACAATGAATTCGTGGATTCCGTTTGAATTTAGAATATAAGTGAGATTCAAAGTGTCTTTTCTGGTGCCACTGGTTTGCATGATTCACCACGCCTTGCTCTGAAACAACATCCGATCAATGAAGATTCTACATGAAAGCCCCCGGATAGCGAATAGTGACAAATGTTAGGTGGGGCAGGTGAGATCATCCATCAATACTAAACGTGACCTATACAAGCACGGATTGTGTCTTGGAATGCTTGGTTTAGCCCGCCTTGACCATAATTAAGCGCAAGGCGAGAAGGGGCAGGATCGAAGAACGTATTGGTGGTTTGGAATTTGGCATATTCTCCGGGATGCAGCCCTCCTTCAAGATTCCTTGATGCAGTACGAAACTCAACTGCCCTTAAAATTGCCTTGACCAATGGTGTAGGAATCGTAATGACCTGTTTGTGCTTACCCATCATTTCGCCAAGCCGCTTCAGGAGATCTGACCAAGTAACATTTTCCTCGCCAATAACATACCTCTCGCCGCTTGTGCCTTGCTCAATCGCCCCGGCAATGGCTTCGGCAACGTGTTTAGCAGCAATCATATTTGTCCCGCCGTGCGTAAAAAACAAGGGGAAAGGCGAGTTAACATACTTGATGAGCGGCGACCAACTCGGAATACGGCCCGGCATGGCACCAAATACATAGGGTATTTCCAAGATCATTAGCTCAAGATCCGGCAATGCTGCGTTCAGCGACTCCTGTTCCTGTTCTTTGCGACTGCGAATGTAGGGATGATGTTCGGCAAGCCGCATCTCAGGCCACAGGCGATCAAAGTAACAAAAGTACGAGCCAAGTAAGACACCGCGTTTCGCGCCTGCCATTCGCGCCAATTTGAAGAATCGGGCAGTGTATTTAACGTTTTCTGTATAGAAATAATCATAAGCGGGTTTCGGGACGGCCCTGTTGGCATTGGCTCCGGCAGCGTAAACGACAGCTTGATGACCCGCCACTAGTTCTTGTACGGCTTCATCCGAGAGTTGGTTGAGATCAGCCAATTTCACTTGCACAGTAGGCGGGAATAGATTCGGTATCGTTACTGGGCTGCGGGCAAGGACTGTTACCGAGTGACCACGCTGGATAAATTCTTTCGTGGCATGATAACCGAGAAAGCCAGTGCCACCGATAATAAGAACATTCATTATAGGTATCCCTTTATCTGTTGTGCGAATTGTACTTCACGCGGCAGGAGATTCCACAACGGTTGGCAAACGCTTCTCGTCCGGGACGCGCCGTACAACCAATCGGCCTAGCCCCGCCGCCGCCAAAATAATCGCGGGCAGCAGCAGCGGCAAATAGTAACGCTGCCAGTCCAGCGGAATCGCCAGAGAACTCAACACAGTCGCCCCTGTCCAGATCAGAATTGCCCACGCGATCAAATCACGGTGCAGCGCATCGTAGATCAGAGTCAGCAGCCCAATTCCCGCCAGCGTGGTCAACACAACCCCAATCAGCGATCCCCAATCCCAACCATTAATGGAGGAACTTTCGTAGGCCGCGATTTGATCATTGATCAGTCCCGCCCATGTGTCCGACTCATAATATTGCGGCGGCGTGAGAAATGGCTCGGTAACAATCGCCTGTACTCGCTGCCAAACGGAAGTATAGGTCAGTGATCCATTAGTGCTTTGTTCCGCCAATAGACTGCTCCGCGCGTTGATGGTATACCATGTCGCCCCCAGTGGATCGTTCCAATAGGCCGGATTGAGCGCTAGCCACACGACGATTGCCACAATCCCAGCAAAGGTTGTCCATGCCAGAGGTCGCCACGATCTATCACGGGTCAACCCTGCCACAAGTGCCGCCGTCAGTGCGGCGACTGCTACCACTAACCCGGTATGTTTCGCCGCAATTGCCAGTCCAGCCAGCACGCCTAATCCACCATAACGCACCATAGGCGGTAAGCGCCGCATCAGGCCATGGGTTACGGCGGAGTGTTCCGCCACAATGAGTGCCACCAGCCATGACATCGTGAGCAAGGTCGCCAGCATCAGGCTGCCTTCCAACATCGCCCGCCGCCCATTGAGCAAGATGACTGGGTGCAGCGCATACAGCAGCGCCGCCGGATAAGCCAGTGAACGCAATCGCAACTGCCAACCGAGCAGAAATACTGGGATCACACCGAGGGCAGTTAGCAGCGTCGAAGGCCAGCGTGCCACATGCAAATCATCGAGCGTGGGGACGTTACCCTGCCGCTGGTTCCAGTCCATTGGCATCGCCCACGCATAGATCCCCGGCAGGCTGTCCGCAGTGCGCCCAGTGATCATCCATATCACTCCGATCAACGTCTTATTGATCGTGCCATTTATCAGTCGTAGATTTTGTAGCGAGTCGGGCTGGACAGGTGGCGCGTAGGCCAATTGACTCCACTCGCCCTGCGCGAGGGTAAAGGTGTCGCGAGCCATCGCCATGTGCATGAATTCGTCGCCGTGTATCGGAGTCAGGCTGGTGCCTGCCAATATGTAGACCATCAGCGCCAATAGAAAAGCAATATCGGCAATACGCTTGCGGTTATCGGGCATAGCGACTCCGTACCAATCTCAGTACGACCTGTCCAGCAGCATTGAGCGAGAGGCCATAGGCAATCGCCCACAGTGCCGCCAATGGCAGATAGTAACGCTGCCATGCGACGGGAGTCAGCCAGAAGATCGCGAACAAGCTGAATAGAAAGACGCTCAAAAAGACGACCATATTCTGCGGTTTGCGGATACCCGGCACGAGCCACACTCCGCCCGTGATCACGACCAGCGCCAGCGAAGCCACACGACTCCATGCAATCCCGCCCACCCCCGACCTATCATAGGAAGTAATTTGTGGCCCGATCCACTCAGGCCAGCCGTGCTTGTCCTCATAATACTGCGGCGCTTCCATCACTGCCGACACCAATTCCACCACCCGATCCTGTGTATTCGTATAACCACCATAAAATTCCGTCTGTCCCGCCAATAAATTTTGCCGCAAACGGATCACCTCACGCGGTACGGTGAATGGCGCACTCCACCACGCCGGATTTAATGTTAAGAAGATCATTAGCGCGGTTATTCCCGCCGCCAGCGCATAGCCAACTGTGCGCTTGAGATCGCGCCGTGCCACGAATAACAGCGCCACGACGATAGGCAATATTGTCACGATCAGCGTGTGCTTGGAGGCCAAGCCAAATCCGCTGACTGCACCGAACAACAACCAATAGATCCATAAATTGCCGCGTTTGCTCCATTGAATATGACGCGCTATGGCGAGTCCTGCCGCCATGACTAGCGCAATACTCAACATCGTCGCCCCTTCAAACATCGCCCGCCGCCCATTGAGCAGCAACGCGGGCATGGTCGCGTAGATCAAAGTCGCTAACCATGCGCTGCCTCGTCCGCCTAGCCATCGTGCTATCGTGAACACTAGCGCCACACTGACGATAATCATCAACGTCGAACTGAGGCGGGTGGAAAATAATAACTGGCTCGATGGGATATGCCGATTTTCTAGGTTATATTTCCAGTCCGCGCCCCACAACCACTGCTCATTGATGTCTTGGCTAGGCACGCCGATCAACATGGCGGCGATGCCCATACCGTAGGCCGACGTAACGCCATTGACTAGCCGCAATTCTTGTTCGGCGGGGTCGGTAGGCGTTGGCTGGTAGTACAACGCGGCGAGATTCCCTTGCAGCAGCAGATACCAATCGCGGCTCTTGTGAATAATCGTTGATTCGTCGCCGTGAAACGGAGCCAACATCATACCCGCCACGACATACAGAATCATCGCGCTGACAAACAGCGTATCTAAGAACCTTTGGTGTGAATGACGCATGGACATCCTTTGAGTATACGCCAACAAATTGTAGCGTCAGGCAAGCGTAGCGCAACTGTCAACTAGCAAAGCGGAATGGGTTATGATCGCCCGCGATTTTTACCCAATAGCCACATTCAAGTCAGTTCTTATGCTGGGATCGTTTTGGTTACTTCCATGACGATGGCTAAATAGTAGAATTAATCTACTTTACAGGTAGCTTTCTTATACAGAGTCATTTGCTGAGGTTCATGACGAATCTTCAGAGGCTTGCCATCCTTGAGGAAGGTCGCCAGTCTGTAATCTCTTTGTGAGAGCACTCAACGAATCGGCCTTCTCTGGATAGCTTACATCTTCCAATTGGAAGGATAGCGCTGCTTTAGTGTCAGATCCTCGTGCGTAGATCAGTAATCTGCCGCAATTTGGACAGTCTATGCCAGACATGATTCCTGGTGTCTGGAAATGTGAAAATGCAGTATAGGTTTGGTGTTCAAAATCCGAATCACTTTTTGCATGTGTATGTATCTCCATGATTTTGTCTACCAATTCAAAGAGCACTGATTCGGAAAGGATTTTGAATCCTTGTGGATTCGGTTCTTCCGTGAGATTTATTACTTCTCCACATGCACATAGTATATTGGACATATAAACTCCCCTAACTCAAATACTCGCTGAAAGCTGCACAGCCACTTATGGCGAACTACACTCAATTTGGCTTAACATCTGAATTCTGAATACTTAAAGATTTACAGTTGAAGCGAGCATGAGTAACTTTCTTTTCGAGGGTACAACCTAATGCACTTTTCGCTACATTATAACCCGTAGATATACACCATATCCCAATTGGGTTGTTGACCTCTTTATGATTTTAGCTAAGGGATCGAGGCGTAATCTCTATGTCTCAATATCAGCGAAGTATGTTGTTCGTAGGGCTGTTATCGTTAACTTTCGTGGTGCTGACGACCAGCAATGGTGTGGTTAGAACTAGCGTTCCGGCGTTAGCAGCAGCGCCCAGCCCTACGCCGTTGGGTGGTAGTCATGGTCGGCTCGCCTTTGATTCTGGTATCGGCGGTGGCGGTGGCGGAGTGACCACTGTTCTTGATCTTACTACTGGACAGCCCCATGACTTGCCGGATACCAACAATGATGGTCATGGATTTGCATGGTCGCCCGATGGTAAACGCTTGGCCTATGTTGGAGATGATTCTAATAGACACCTCTTGCTGCATGTGATCGCAGCGGATGGCACCGAAATCTATAACATTCCGATTCCATCCAATAGGTTAGGCAGCAAGACGTTAGCATGGGTGCCATGCAAATGAATCAACGCTTCGATTTCAATTGCATCAGGATTCTTGATGCTCCGTAATGCAAATTGATTTTTATGCCGGGATCGTTTTGGTGGCCTCCACCACGATCCCGATCAAGTCCTCAATCGTGGTAATACTACCGCGCTCCAGTATCCAGCGTGAGCCAATGTGAATCGCTAGCCGTTCAGCAATTGCCCGCTGCTTTACGTCCTCAATGCTGCCAATATCCCACACCGTAACAATACCCATCATGCGCCGCAGCATTTCGCAGCCGCCATGTCCGGCACTGTCGCGTAGAATATTGCCAATATACTGGCTACGATAGGCTTTGAACGCCTCATCGCCGCCGGGGAAGTTCCAATAGCCATTTGGCACGAGTTCGCCAGTATTGTTCGCGACCCACAACGCCTCGAATTTGCGAGCAAACTCCATCCAAATCTCGCGCACGGTGTCCAGCAAATAGCGCTGATAGTCTGTCCGCTGCTGGACATCGCGGGTATGGGCAAAGTGTGAGACATAATTCAGGATGAGGTTGGCAAAAAGTGCGCCAATATCAAACCCCATCGGGCCGTAAAAGGCGAATTCAGGATCGATCACGCGGGTATCCTGTGTATTGACCATAATACTGCCTGTGTGCAGATCGCTGTGAATGAGTGCTTGCGCCTGAGTCATGTAGCGTTCCTTGAGTTCGGCGATGGCGATCTTCAATGTGCTGTTGGTGCGAACTGCCTGAACTTCCGTATCTATCTCTGGGTTCCAACGGTTCTCTGGCGACTCCATATAAGGATTGGTGTAGACAAAATCTTCCTGAATCTTGCACAGATGCGGATTGATATACTTGCTCTGCTGCGTTTTCTTGTCCAGACCGCTTAGAGATAGATCGGACGTGTGAAACAGTACTTCCGCCAAAAATGTCGAGATGTGATCGGCAAAGTGCGGAAAACGCTGCCGAGCGACTAACGGCTTACGCATTACCTCGTGGTTGCCGAGATATTCCATGACAAGGATCGACATATCCGCCTCCTCATCGTAGACCTGCGGTGCAAGGCCGGGGGTAAGCTGGTTATACAAACGCAATGCCTGTGTCTCAAAGCGAACCCGTTCACGGCTGAGAGGCCACGAATCGCCCGCCACGCGCAAATAGGGCAGCGCTTGTTTGATCACTGCCGCCTGACGCGGATTGCTATCATTCTTGACAATAAATACCTGATTCAAATTGCCATCGCCCACTTCCACCGCCGAAAGTTGATCGGTGGCGGAGAAAATCGCGTGCAGGGCAGGTCGGGTTTTGAGGTAAGCAATAACGGTTTTATCGGTTAAGGGTGAGTAAGTCATGGCGTTAACTTTCTTTTCGAGGATGCGAGATAACGATCTTTTCGCTACATTATAACCTGTAGATATGCCCTACATCTCAATTGGTTTGTGGCTTCTTAACCATTTTAGCTAAGGGATTGGGTGGTAATCTTGATGTCTCACTATCCACGGGGTGTCTTGTGCGGAGGGTTGCTATTATTAACTTTCATGGCGCTGGCGACCAGCAACGGCGTGGTTGGAACTAGCGTTCCGGCGTTAGCAGCAGCGCTTAGCCCTACGCCGTTGGGTGGTGGTCATGGTCGGCTTGTCTTTGATTCGGGAATTGGCGGGGGCGGGGGCGGAGTGATCACTGTCCTCGATCTGACCATTGGACAGCAACATGACTTGCCAGATACCAACAATGATGGTCATGGGTTTGCATGGTCGCCCGATGGCAAATACATTGCCTTTACCGGGACTGATCGGGATGGGCTATATCGAATCGATGTGATTGACGTTTCAACTGGTAAGCAACGCACCTTACCCAACATCAATGGCATGAATCCGGTCTGGTTGCCAGACGGTCAGCATATCGCCTTTAATACTGAGGATGGAGATTTGGTCGGCTGGCAAATTTTTATCACCGATGTTGACGGCGGAAATACACACGACCTCTCGCATTTGTCTGGGGATCATTACTATCCAGCGTGGTCGTTAGACGGAAAGCATATTGCCTATAACGATAACTATGGGCATCTCTTTGTGATGAATGGTGACGGTAGCAATCCAGTCAATCTATCGCATTCGGCGGGGCGGGATAGCGCCCCAGCGTGGTCGCCAGACGGAAAACATATTGCGTTTTCGTCAGATCGTGATGGACACCATCAAATCTATGTTATGAATAGCGATGGCACTGACCAGCATAACCTGTCAAATTCATGGACAGATGACTATGCGCCCAATTGGTCGCCGGATGGTCAGATGATGGCTTTCTACACAGATTTCTACGACCCCAAAGTGGGTCATGGCACCTTTCCGATTACTTTTATGAATCCTGACGGCAGTAATCAGCATCGCCTGTTAATCAAAGGTATACCTGCCGATGGTACTTATCCTCAATGGCAACCTTGAGCAGTAACCTATCGTCCACCCAGTAATAACAACAGGACAGTGAACGTACTCCCCGCCTTGAGGCCTAGGGAGTACGTTTACATAAGAATTCAGTCTAGCACGAGATGGCAGACAGGTTGGTGGGGGAATTTTTCGACCCTGTACCTACCTTCACAGGGGATTTCGTAGGGACAACGCAGGCGTTGTCCGTCTGCCTAGTAGCGCGTCCCTGCTGCGGCTGGCAGATCGTTCAACGCCTGCAAGTCGTCCACAGTCAATGTCACGTTCGCCGCCGCAACATTTTCTTCCAGATAAGGCAAGCGTTTTGTGCCGGGGATCGGGACGACCTGATCGCCCTGTGCCAGCACCCACGCCAGCGCGATTTGTGCTTTGGTTGCTCCCACACGTTCCGCGATCTCACCGATGCGATCTACCAATTTTTGATTTGCCGCTAAGTTATCGGATTGGAAGCGCGGCAACGTGGCACGAAAATCTTCTGCGCCGAAATCGTCAGTTGACTGAACTTTTCCGGTCAGGAAGCCGCGTCCAAGCGGTGAAAATGGCAAGAATGCCACATCGTTTTTCATGCACCACGGTAAGATCTCTGGCAAAACATCACGAGTCCACAGCGACATTTCGGATTGCAGACTGGTAATTGGGTAAACCTTGATTGCCCGTTCCAGCGTGGGCAAATCGAATTCCGATACGCCGATGGCGCGAACTTTGCCAGCCTGCACTAACTCCGCCATGGCACCAATGCTGTCTTCAATCGGAACGTTGGGATCAGGACGGTGCAACTGGTACAGATCGATCACTTCTACGCCAAGCCGTTTAAGGGAAGCCTCGCACGCAGATTTGATATAGGCTGGCGAGCCATCCCGACGATAGGTACGAGTCTCAAGATCGGCGATTAGGCCGCATTTGGTCGCCAATGTCACCAGATCGCGTTTGCCAACCAGCGCCCGCCCGACCAGTTCTTCATTGATGAACGGCCCATATACATCGGCGGTATCGATGAGGGTCACGCCGAGATCAATCGCCCGATGGATAACGCTGATGGAGTCGGCATCGTCGCCTTTGCCGTAAGCCCAGCTCATGCCCATGCAACCTAGCCCGATTGCACCGACTTCGATCCCGCTGCTGCCTAGTTTTCGCTTCTGCATTATGCAAACCTCTGAATAGTTATCGTATAGAAAAGGACAATTAATGATAAGAGCCGCGCAGACCGCGACGGCTCTTATCTCTGTTGTATAGATTATCGAAGACGGAAAGTTGAGCAGGTTGGAAGTTTACCTACGATCCGTCAAGTTTTACGAGATTACTCTTCAATAGGCTCTGGCTGGGTGGCAGATTTACGCCCAATCGCCCGCATGGCGGTATCGCGCAGCCCTTGACGCGTCTCAGGATCTTTGAGGATGTGGTACGCGGCGGGCGCGACAGATACCAAGATAATGATCACAATAATCGGCAGCAAATACTTATCAATGTCGGGGAACGCCTGACCCAGAAAATACCCGGCGAGGGTCACACCACATGCCCACAGAAACCCACCAATCAGATTATAGGAGACAAAAACAGCGTAGCGCATATCGCCAATGCCCGCCACAATCGGCGCGAAGGTACGCACCACGGGGATAAAACGGGCTAGCACAATCGTCTTGGAGCCGTTTTTATCATAGAAGTCTTGAGCGCGTTGCAAGTTCTTCTTGCTGAACAGGAATGAGTTTTCGCGTTGGAACAAGCGTCGCCCTACCCGGCGACCAAACATATAGCCAACACTATCCCCTAGCACCGCTGCCAGAAAACAGCCGATGCACAACACGGGCAACGAGAATAGTGGTGCCGTTTGACCCGGTAATGTCGTCGCTGCCAGCAAACCTGCTGTAAACAGCAAACTGTCGCCGGGTAAGAAGAACCCGATCAGCAGTCCTGATTCGGCAAAAATAATGATGAATAGCCCAACATAGCTAAACGTTTCCAGTAGATACATGGGGTCGAGTAGGTGCTTCAAAGTTTCCATGAGAGATTTGCCTTTCCTTTGTTTTCCGCAACGATGTAAACGATGAGACGGACACAATGCTGGCACAAGGCCAACGCGGACTACACGAGAATTGCGGTACACAGTTACGAACCGGACAAACGGCGCAAGTATAACGGGCAGTAGCGGCAGTGGCAAGCCGGGAAACATTTCAATAGCGTTGCAATGTACTAAGCCTTGCGTATTTCGGTAGGCTGCTTTACATAGGGTTAAGGAAATGTGCCGTAGACACTATGTTTGCTTGACGCTGCCCAATCGCACCGCTATACTTCCACTCATAAAGTGTTGTCGAATAAGTAAATTCCCACAGAGGATTCGCATGACCGATCAAAAAAATCCCGGTACCATCAGTCCCGATTTCCTAGAAATCCTCCGCTGCCCATATGCCGTCCATTTCGAGGGCGACGATCCCGGTAAACTGCGGCTGGTTCACGATGGCGTGTGGCTTGTCTGCGACGATTCCAGCTACAAGTACCCCATCGTCGATGGCATTCCGCGTATGCTCATTGAAATCGGTGAGAAGTACAAGGATGTTGCCGAGGCCGATCTGCCTGTTCCGCCTCCAGCAGATTAGGCCACACGGTATGCACTGAACGAACCGTGATACGCAGACGTAAGGTCGGCACATTTCGCCATGGGGCGCTTCGGCAGATGGCGTTTTCCGTGTTTTGCCATCTTGCGGTACTGGTTGCTATGCTGTGGTTGGCGGGCTGTGGTGCCGCCGACGACCCAGTCCTTCCGACTCTACGGCCTACCTTCACCCCTTCACTCGAACCCAGTGCGACTTACACCCGTGTCTTTAACGCCACTGCGACACCGAGTCCACAGCGTCTCGCAGTGGCAACGGCTGGCCCAACACCCACATTTTTGATCGGAGTCGCGCCGACACGCCCTTCGTTTACTATCACCCCAACTTTGGTTAACTTTGCGCCGGGATCGTTGCAGATCGAATATTTCACGACGGATGCAACTTCGGTCAAGCCCGGCGACAAGCTGACCCTGTTCTGGTCGGCAAAGGGAGTCGATAAAGCCATTATCTACCGTTTGGATTCTAAAGGCAAACGCGAACAAGTTTGGAATGTGAACCGCGCCGGAACGCTGGATGTAACCACACGTCCCGCCGATGGCAGCACCGCACAGTTTTTGCTGACCATTGGCAACGATCAATCTAATCTTGAGCAAACGTTGTCGGTTCCAATGGGCTGCACCGATGTCTGGTTCTTCGACCCTCAACCGGATGGCTGTCCTACTGAATCGCCTGTCATCTCAGCGGTGGTTCAGCAAACTTTTGAACGCGGGAGTATGATCTGGGTACAGGCGCAGACACGGATCTATGTCCTGTTCAACGATGGGCAGCAGCCAGCATGGGCGACCTACCCTGATGATTTCAAGGATGGGCAGCCAGAAAGCGATCCATCGTTCCGGCCTCCATCTGGGCTATTTCAACCGATCCGGGGGTTTGGGCTGGTGTGGCGCAACCGCGAACGGGTACGAGATCGCATCGGTTGGGCGACTGGCCCCGAAGTACCCTCTGACGGCGCGTTGCAAGGCGACGCAACGGTCGATAACGGGGTGATGTATTTGCGGGCTAAAGACGGCAATATCTTCGGACTATTTAACAAAGGCGCAAGCTGGAAGCTCATCACCCCCTAAGCGGGGTGATCCTCTCTGGCAAGCTCTAAGGTGAATTAACATGCTAAATGAATCGAGTGGATTGAACGAAGTACCAGTGATCGTTGTGGCTCCTGCCCCCGTGGATACACTGCGTTCGCGGTTGCGGACTGCCGTTGAGGAAGTGTTCTTTATCGACTTTGAAAATGATGAACTGCCCGCACCGATCACGGCGAGTTACACGGGGCAGTTAACGATGGACAGCGTCGCCGCCTATGAACGGTTGGATGCGTTGTTTGAGCCGCTGGAGCATGTTCCTGTATTTTTGATGGAAGGCAATCGTCAGGTTGTGCGAGCGCTACGAGGCCGCTTTAAGCCCGCGCCGCGTCCGGTGTGGCCTAATGTAGTGCTGCTGGTCTTGACCATCGTGTCGCTGCTGTATGTCGGGGCAACAACAGAATTGCAAACGCTGCTGCCGCCCTCGATTTTTGATCTGCTGCGGGGTTGGCCTTATGCGTTGGGCGTGATGTTGATTCTAGGGACACACGAACTAGGCCATTACTTCGCCGCCCGCTATCACAAAGTAGCGGTAACGCTGCCGTACTTCATCCCGATGCCGCTGCCCGGTTCACTCGGCACGATGGGTGCGTTTATCCAGTTGCGTGAACCGATGCGAAACCGTCGCATTCTGCTGGATATTGGCGCGGCAGGGCCACTCGCCGGCTTGATCGTCGCCATTCCAGTGCTGCTGATCGGCCTGAGAACATCGTCGGTGCTACCCATGTTTACACCGCTTGCCGATGTTTTCATGCTCAAATCGTCTATCGCGTCCTATGGGCTGGAAGGCAACTCGATCCTGTATGCCTTCATGAAGATCATCGCCTTTGGTCACTTTCTACCGGATGGCAGATACGACGTATTCATCAACCAATTGGCTTCGGCAGGCTGGACAGGATTGCTCGTCACCGCGATCAATCTGATCCCGGTAGGGCAGCTTGACGGCGGACACATAATCTATTCGCTGATCGGGGAACGCGCCCGCATTCTGTTCTACCCACTGCTGGTGATTCTTGGTGCATTATCGCTGCTCTATCAGGGCTGGATTTTGTGGATGTTTCTGCTGTTCATATTGGGTCGGATCTACGCGACACCGCTGGACACAATTACCATGTTGGATCGGCCACGGCAGATTGTGGCGGTAGTGGCCTTGGTGGCGTTCGTACTGGTCTTTATGCCAATTCCCATACAATCGTTTGTTATTGGGCAATAATCCCCGATAGGATACTATGAGTTCACGCGATAATCGCGATTATAATGAACAGTTACCCGATGAAGACGACGGCGGATCGCCACGTCCCCGCCGCAAGCGTACCGCTGATAGTCCGAATACAGCGCCTCCGGCGAAAAAACAAGCAAGCCCAAAAACACGTTCTGAAAACCAAAGAAGCGAAAAGCCTAAAGTCAAAAAGCCTGCGCCGATAGACTGGGGAAAATGGCGAGGCGGGACGACGCGCGAACGTATTCAGCGTATCCGCTGGTTGCTGATCATGGCGTGGCGGACGGCCCCAGCATGGCTGATCGGGTTGATTGTACTGGCGCTGTTTGGGCCGGGCATCCTGCGGAGTTTGCGCCCGGTCCCGACCATCGCACCGTTCTTTACCCGCGAAGTACAGTATTGGTCGCCCCAGATCGCCAAATGGTCTACCGAATACGATGTTAACCCCAACCTGATCGCGACGCTGATGCAGATCGAATCATGCGGCTTGCCCGGTGCGGCTAGCAGCGTTGGGGCGCAGGGCCTGTTTCAGGTCATGCCGATGCACTTCGAGGACAACGAAAACCCGACTGACCCAGAGACGAACGCCAAACGCGGTATCAGCGTGATTCGCGAATGTTTGGGCTACTCTGAGGGCGATGTAGGGCTAGCAATGGCCTGCTACAACGGCGGCCCGTCGCTGATCTATCGTGCGTCCGCCTCTTGGCCTGAAGAATCGCAGCGTTACTATACATGGGGAACGGGGATTTATAACGATGCAGTACGGGGCATCGATACCAGCGCGACCCTCGACGACTGGGTAAACTCCGGCGGGATTGGGCTGTGCCAGACAGCAGCGTCAGCCCTCGGATTGCCAACTGAGCAAGCGCCCGCTTTCGTAGCCCCATCGACAGATCGACCCACTGATCGCCCAGCCCTACCAACTGTCGTGATCATTCCTCTGGCAACTGCCCAATTCACCACCCAACCTTTTCAGAACACTCCGGGCAGTTTGCCAACCTTCGCGCCGTAAGCCAACAGAACACAGGTATAAAGCCAAATTTTAGCGGATCGTGATACTAAGAAATTGTATGAAATCTTACTTTACACTTGCATTATATTGCCGTATACCCCTACTTGAATCGGCAGGGATATAAGGCATAGAAGCACCGTAAGTTTGCGCTTTAGCTTGTGGCAGTCGGCTCAGGCGTATTATCTGGCCCATAGCCGATAACCAGCCAGTTATCACCGGATTTTCTCATATCGACGCGAATCCTCTGGATGGTTCCACCAAAGGTTGCCGTCCCTGAAGCGACTGCATCTCCATTATTCACATTGATATTGGAGAGGGTATGTGCCGTCGGTTCCGCAATTCCCAATCCGCTGAGTTTCGCTTGCATTCCGTCGGCACTGCCACCAAAACCCTCTTGCTGGCTGGGATCAATAAAGCCGTAGGCTTTGGCGTAGTCTTTGGCTTCGAGCGAGGTCATAAAGTCGTTAGCCTTGAGCAGTGGCGCAGCGATAGCACCGACGGCCCCCCCAGCGACAACCGCTACGATAGCCACGCAGATTACACAGGCTAGGGCGAGCACCCCCAGTACGATAAAAATATTTCTAGTTCTGTTGCTTTTCTTTGGTGTACTTTCCATTTGACCCGATCCCCTTTGATTGAAATAATGTGGCGATGTAGCGCTGCTTGCGGCTCAGATCCTTGTACGGACAGCAAGCACAGTATCAGTATCGGCCTAATTCCAATAACGTGCAAATGTAATGGAATAGTGAGATTGGCAAACCAATCTGGCGATGCTTTTGGGCTTGAAAAGGCTGCGCTCTGTTGTGTACTTCACTTCAGGGTGCTTGCAAAATTACGCCTAGCAGATAGGGATCAAAGAGCCGTTACCTGCTCCAAAGGTTGCGGGAGCGCGATGGGCTGGCGCTCATGGACGACCATTTGCATTCCGTACTTCGAGCGCAAGGTAAACTGACGTTCGGGTTGAACGACGAAATTTGGAGCCAGCGACAGGCTAAAGCGCTGGCCCAAAGTTGCCAAAAGCAGCCGTGATTCCATCAGCGAAAAAGCATTGCCGATGCACACTCGCGGTCCACCGCCAAAAGGGATGTACTTCTACAACCGGAGTTGAAAAGCAAAGCGCAACCAGTAGAGTACGGTTGGCTCATGGCGATAGCGGGAACGAATAGCGGTCATACGTATGGCCCGCCACCAAGACCACCAAGCCAAGCGAAAGGCACTGCCAAGGGACGGGGTAGGCCAAGCGATATTGAGTAAGTACGCCAATTCAGCGAGACTTAGTAGCCGCCAGAAAGGGCAGTGGGCGGAAACTTT